>PCWZ01000060.1:1012-1423 GCA_002796305.1 Deltaproteobacteria bacterium CG11_big_fil_rev_8_21_14_0_20_49_13 | reverse complement strand
TTTAACCTTTGGTTAGTAATACCTTTGTTAAAAACTATAAGTATTTCTAACTTCTTATTCGCACTGGCATACGAATAAGAAGTTGAAATACTATAGACGTGAATCGTCTGTTTATAAACTGAAGAAGAAAGTTGTTTTCAAGCGCAACAGGTAGTTATCCACGCACGCGCACCGGCTCTCCCTTCGGGGGTCGGCGTGCCGCCTGATGGATAACTTTTTACTAACAATACATTCATCATTTTTTACTTACCCAAAAATGTTATGAGCCTCTCAGCATAAATGCCCTCAAATCACCCACTCACTTTGGAGAAGAGCCTCTTTTAATTTCAAGGCAAACGGATAAGTCGAGAACCAATCATTTGGGGCCTCATATTTGCCACGTGACCGGTGGTTCGCTGTAGACAGCCGCGA
>PCWZ01000060.1:662-962 GCA_002796305.1 Deltaproteobacteria bacterium CG11_big_fil_rev_8_21_14_0_20_49_13 | reverse complement strand
AATATGCGCCTCGTATGGCTAAGAACGTTAACGGCACAGATGTCTACACCGATCTTGACGATTTTCTTTCGTCATCCCTTGCTCGTAACGATATCGTGGGTTCATGGGGCTTTGGCTCGAAGATCGACTTCACGAAGATGGGCCGGGAAGAGACCAATGTCTGGTTCTTTGAGCAGGTCTTTAATTTTCTACGCTCTTTCTTTGGCCTTATAATGCCCGACAGCCTTGAGGTGATAACCTACAACGCAAAGAAGCAGATAAACAAAGAGAATTTGGACCAGATGACGTTCCTGGACGAGC
>PCWZ01000060.1:0-656 GCA_002796305.1 Deltaproteobacteria bacterium CG11_big_fil_rev_8_21_14_0_20_49_13 | reverse complement strand
TCATCATGAAAAATATTGATCAGCCCATTTGGGTCATAAGACTCAATTTAAGCATAGTCGGTTTCCTGCGCACCGACTGGGCGCCCGACAGACCTCTTCGCGTGAGAATTCAGGAGCCGGCGAGCTTTATCATTTGGGGCGGACCGGACGAAACAGGCTTTCAATCGTTCTCGATCAGCTATAAACTCTTCAGCTCCCACATAATAGAGAGCGAAGGGGTTGCGCTTTGGAGCATGAATCAGCCGCTTCTGGAAAAGGGACTCAAGAAATGGGAAAAGCAATCGGGCAGGAGAATTGAAGTAGTGAAGGGAAATTCCAGCGATCTTCCGTTATATCCCTACGGATTTTCAAAACCGGCCCCAAGAGACGCGACCAGTGTCAAGCCAAGAAAAGAAGAAAAACCTCCGAAGGATGACTTCATTCCTGATCTATCAGACCTCAGCTTTTAACTGATTACACAATTCAAATAACCACAAGACGGAGTCAAGAGTTGTTCGCGATCGTGGAACAGGAGATGGGGCTTGTGGCACGCCTGCGATAGCTCTTTACCGTAACAGATGGCAGCTCTTCGGTGACCTTCACGGTCTCTGTCTCTGCTTCATTGAAGATGCCAAGCGGCAACTGTTGATCGTTGCTCTTTACAGCCTCGCTCTTGC
>PCWZ01000059.1:2819-38195 GCA_002796305.1 Deltaproteobacteria bacterium CG11_big_fil_rev_8_21_14_0_20_49_13 | reverse complement strand
TCCTGAGCCTGTCGAAGGACGAACCGTTATAAATCAACGTGTTGCAATTTTCATGGTTCGACAAGCTCACCATGAACGGAGGTTTTTAGAGATGCCCTGATATTATTGGCGTATTTATGGACGTCGCTGTTCTGCAGAAGCTCAAGATAAACGCTCGTTTGCGGGGAGCTTATTAATTGACCTCTTATATTTATCCTGTTAGAACGCGCGGGCTGACATGAAAACCGTCGGATTCATAAGCCTTGGGTGCCCCAAGAACCTGGTCGACAGCGAGGTGATGCTGGGGCTCCTTGAAAAAGCGGGCTACAGGATAGTTCAGGACCCATCCGAGGCGGAGGTGCTTATCGTCAACACCTGCTCGTTCATCGAAGACGCGAAGAAGGAGTCGGTGGATACGATATTGGAGATGGGGGAGTATAAAAAGAGAAGTCAGAGATCAGAAGTCAGATGTCGGAAAAATCAGATTTCCGACCTCCGGCTTCCGACCGCATCTTACGGCAAGTGCAAAAAGCTGGTCGTCGCCGGATGCCTGCCTCAGAGGTACAAGGGCGAGCTCGCAAAGCTCCTCCCCGAGGTCGATCTTTTTGTCGGCACGGGAGAATACCAGAACATTGTCGAGCTCTTAAATGGAGCATCTCCCAACTTACGCGCTTCCAAATATATTCACAACGCCAGGACCCCGCGCAAGATCGCCACATCCAGGCACGCGGTCTATATAAAGATAGCCGAAGGATGCTTTCACGACTGCTCTTTTTGCATCATTCCAAAGATCCGCGGCAAGTTCAGGAGCAGGCCCATAAACGACATCGTAAAAGAGGCCGCAGCCCTTGTAAAGAACGGCGCCAAGGAGCTAAACCTTATAGGACAGGATACAACATCTTACGGGCGCGACCTGAAAGACGGTTCGGACCTTTCGGCCCTTTTGAAAAAGCTCTCGCAAATAAAGGGCGATTTCTGGATACGCATCATGTACGCCTACCCCACGAGCATCACATCCGAGCTCATGGAAGCCATCGCCGACCTGCCCAAGGTATGTAAATATCTCGATGTCCCCGTTCAACATATAAGCGACCGCATATTGTCGCTAATGAGACGAAGGGAACGCGGCACGGACATCAGACGGTTGATAGAAGAGCTAAAGAAGAAGATCCCCAAGGTGACATTAAGAACGTCGCTCATCGTGGGCTTCCCCGGCGAGACAAAGAAGGATTTTGAAGAGCTCCTCAGCTTTGTAAAAGAGGGGTGCTTTGACCGCCTGGGTGTCTTTACCTATTCCGAAGAAGAGGGAACAGGCGCCGCAAAGTTAAAAGGACACGTTTCGCAAGAGATAAAAAGAGAGCGGCAGAAAAGAATAATGGAGGCCCAAAAAAAGATATCTCTGGCAAAGAATAAAAAGCTCATCGGGTCCGATATGAAGGCGATAATAGTGGGTGGAGATAGCGAATTTATTTATGCAAGAACACAAAGGCAGGCGCCCGATATAGACGGGATAGTCAAGATAAAGGCGGGCGCCAAGGTGAGGATGGGTGAATTCTCCGAAATAAAGATCATTAAAGCCGATGAGTACGATTTAACAGCGTATGTCATTGCGAGGGTGTAAGCCCGAAGCAATCCCCCTCGGGAGATTGCTTCGCTTACGCTCGCAATGACAGTAAATTATGCTTCGATCTGAATTCGACAATCTCACCCGCTGGGACGGAAAAGAAAAGCCGTTCTACGAGGTCTATTATCTGAAGCTCAACGACCCGCAATATAAGGTCGGCCTGTGGCTTCGTTACACCTTCCTTTCCCCGACGGAGGGAAAACCGTCGGCCTCTCTCTGGGCCTCGTTTTTCAGCGCGCAGCATCCGGAGAAGAATATCGCCCTCAAAGAGACCGTTACGATGAAAGAGGCCGTCTTTCTAAAGGGAAAGCTTTCGCTCGATATCGGCGGGGCCCTGCTCACCAACTCTTCCGCTTCGGGCGCCATAAGAGAGGAGAAGGGCGCCATCTCCTGGGACATACACTGGCAGCCTCACGAAGAGTCTTACCGTCACTATCCGTGGCCGCTTTATTATCTTCCATGGCCAAGATCCAAGGTGGTCGCGCCTAACTTAAATGTGCCGGCGTTCGGATGGTTTGATGCGAACGGCGTCAAATATCAGTTCAGCACCATCCTCCATCAGGGTCATATCTGGGGAAAGTATCATACCGACAAATGGATATGGGCCAATTGCGGGATCTTTAAAGAGGACCATTCGGCCGTCCTTGAACTCCTCTCAAAACCCCCTTTAGGCCTTGGGTTTTTAAAGGTGGGTGGTGAAAAGATACGCTTTCGCTTCAAGTGCGACTACGCCTTCAACGGTTGTAAGTTCGAGGGGAGCAAAAAGAACGTCAGGGTCTCGGGGAGGATATCCGCCGACCCTGCGAGCGTGCTGGGTATCACATACGATGACCCCAAAGGGGACAAACGATACTGCTATAACAGTAAAGTTGCCGACGCCGTCGTTGATATCGAGAGAAAGAGCCGCGGCCGGTGGGTGCACGATAGAAGATTGACTTCTACGGCAACAACTGCCTATGAGATGGTCCTGTCAAGGCCGCTAAGCGCTATCAGGCTTTCAATATGACAATTGTTTCACAGAAAACGATAGACCAGCTTCTCTCAAAGGTGAGGCGTCCTTCGCGTTATATCGGTGGTGAAGTGAATTCTTATAATAAGCCATGGGACAGCGCTCATGTCAAATGGTGCCTTGTTTTTCCCGATGCCTATGAAATCGGAATGAGCCACATAGGCCTTCAGATAATCTATGACGCCCTTAATTCCGAAGAGGGCCTTCTTGCCGACCGCGCTTTTGCGCCATGGCTCGATATGGAAGCGGCCATGCGTGAATTAAATGTGCCGATGTGGGGGCTGGAGAGCAAGCGCCCTCTAAAGGAGTTCGATATCATAGGTATAACTCTTCCCTACGAACTGACCTATACCAATATCCTTACAATGCTAGACCTCGCCGGTATTCCTTTTTATGCAAAGGACAGAGGGGAAGAATATCCCCTGATCATAGGCGGCGGCGTAGGCGCGTTCAATCCCGAGCCCGTGGCCCCGTTCTTTGATGCGATTGTTCTGGGGGACGGTGAAAGAACGGCGGTGGAAATCAGCAAGACGAAGAACGAAGGACGAACGACGAACGACGAATTGCTTGGCAAATTGTCAAAGATACGCGGGGTTTATGTTCCGAACCGTGGAGAGGAAAACAGGGGTCAGAGGTCGGAGGTCAGAAAGATCCAAAAGGCAATTGTTGCCGATATCGACGGCTCGCACTTCCCGAAAAAATGGGTTGTCCCGTTCATGAAGATAGTGCACGACCGCGTAGGCGTTGAGATCCAGCGCGGATGTAACAGGGGCTGCAGGTTCTGTCAGGCAGGATATATCTACAGGCCAGTGCGTCAGCGTTCCCCGGAAACGATAAAAGAACTTGCATGCGAAGGTCTTGATCTTACCGGTAACGAGGAGCTCTCTTTTATCTCGCTTTCGGCCGGCGATTATGAAGGGCTCGGAAATATCGTGAAGGAAGTTTCGGAAAGGGAATCGGGCAGGTGGACGAACATAAATCTTCCGTCGCTTCGTGTTGAAACCCTTACTCCGGAACTCCTGAGCGTACTTAAGCGTTCGCTTCACGGAGGTTTTACAATAGCCCCAGAGGCCGCAACGGAAAGGCTTCGCAACGTTATCAATAAACAGAACACCGAAGAAGAGCTCCTCAAAACGGTTGAAACGGTATTCAAGACCGGCTGGCGCCAGCTAAAGCTCTATTTCATGATAGGCCTCCCGACAGAAACGATAGATGATGTGAGGGCGATAGCCGATCTTGTGCTAAAGGCCTATGACGCCGGAAGAAGGATAAGACACGATATTACAATAACCGCGAGCGTTTCGACATTTGTCCCAAAATCGCATACTCCCTTTCAGTGGGCGCGCCAGTTGACCCTGGAAGAGACGCTTGAGAGGCAGAACCTTCTGAAAAAGCTGATACCAAAAAAACGCGGACTTGAGCTCAAATGGCACGGTGCAAAACTCAGCCTTCTTGAAGGGGCTTTTTCGCGCGGAGACAGAAGACTTGCCGAAAGGATAGTCTCCGCCTGGAACAAAGGCTCGCGCTTCGATGCGTGGGACGAGTGTTTCAAGTTCGAGAACTGGGCGGATATCGACTTTACTGATTATCTTCGCGAAAGAAGTACGGATGAAGAGCTTCCATGGGACCATCTTTTTGCCGGGCTCGATCGCGATTTCCTAAAGAGCGAATATCAAAAGTCGCTAAATGCGGAAGTTACGCCCGATTGCATAAATAACAAGTGCACGAATTGCGGGGTCTGCGATTTTAAGGATGTGAAAAATGTGATCGTATGTCATTGCGATCTGTCGGTTTTGTCGACGGCGAAGCAATCCAGTGCACTGGATTGCTTCGGTGGGGCGCCTCGCAATGACAATATAACGCAACTAAACTTCACCTTCATCAAAACAGGCGTAATGCGCTGGGTTTCGCATCTGGAGCTCATGCATCTCTTCCGCCGCGCTTTTCGCAGGGCGGGCGTCCTCGTAAAATATTCCCAAGGGTTCAACCCCCATATGAAGTTGTCGCTCGAACGGGCGCTAAAGGTCGGTGAAGAGGGTTTGCAAGAAAAGGGAAAGGTAGAGATATCAGATGCAGGCAACTTAGATGAGTTGATGAATAAGATAGAACTTCCGGACGGCATCAGGATAACCGGCTATTCGGCTAGCACTCGCTAGGCATCGCAACGACCGGAACGATCTCTTCTTTAATATCCCTGCCGTCGGCAGATTCGAACTTGCTTTTGATAATGAATGTGGTCGCCGGGCTCATTTTGAGAGCATCTTCGCAACTTGGCATCGTGAATTTGATCTTTATCTCTTTATCATCTGAATCGGGCGGGATATTGCATTTTACATCAAGGAAGAGCGTGCTACACGACATCCCTTCCGGCGCGGTTATCTTTATGTCAGTGCTTCCGGAAGGCACAGAGACCGTCAATTTTCCCAAAGCTTCGTCACCTGTTTTTGTTGACCTGTATTTATTTACCTTTGTTACAAGCGTTATCGTTTTGTCCAACGCGGTGCCTGTAAAACTTTCGGTATGTTGTTCGATCGCCACTTTAGGCTTTGTCCACTTAATGACCTGACCCTTCATTGATATGGTGTTGTTATTAGGGCAGATGGCCTTGGGCGCCAGATCTATTGATTCTGCCGCGGACGTGTCTGTAACCACCAAGTTGGTCTTTATCTTGCATATCTTGTCGCTTGTTATGTCGTAGTTGGGGAGCTTCACCATGTTCGCCTGGGGGATCAATGCGGAGACGTCGAGTACGCCGCCCACGGACTTGATCGCCGCCTCATCGCTTGAAACCGCCATGTTCGCAGGCAGGACGAGGTTCAACGGTTTGCATGAGCACGGATAGAATAATTCCGCCGTGAAAGGGACTCCTATTTCCGCCTCTACTTCGGGAGGTGTGGGAAGCTGATCGAGCGTAGCTTCGAAACCCATGGCAACAGGAACGTCAGATTCGACCAATCCCCATCCGGATGCGTTATTGCATGTCTTGAGCGATCTTGTTTCGTCGGGGCTGTCGGGCTTGCTTGTGCCGGTTTTTGTGCATATGCCACTTATGCATTTCAGTCCCGTAGAACATTCCGAATCGTGTTCGCAGGAACTTCCAGCCCCTATGGTTGTGCACTTTCCGGAGCTGCATGTGAGTCCTGACTTGCAGACAGAGCTGCTGTCGCATGCGCCGCCTTCGTCGACAGAGCCGTTCCCTATTTTCTTACAGATGCTCGCCTGACATGAAAGCCCTGTGTCGCATTCAGCGTTGCTGGTGCATGGTGCATTCTCCTGCAGCACCCCCTTTTCGGCGAACGCCTTTGTTGCGGTAGGTTTCTGGTTGGGATTCTGGGCCGGCGCACTTTCAGGGGCGGTCCCAGTTGTTGCAGGTTTTATTATGTTAACAATGGCGGCGTTCACATAGTTCGTCGATTTTACCTCGGTGCAGTAGTAGCCCTTTTCGGTGATATCAAAATTAAAATGGCCGAACTCGTCGGTCACACCGCTTGTGTGATCGAGTCCGTCCTTTGTTACCTTGTAAAGAACGTTACTTATCCCTTTCTCGCTCTCCTGCCTTATGTTGTCCCCGTTCTTGTCAAGGAAGACATAGCCCTCACCACCATTTTTGCAGGCGACCACAAAAACGAGCCCTAAAAGGATTATATAGCGACGCATAATCCGTATAATACCATATCTCACTGAATAATCAAAGAATTTTCTTTACTATAGAAAGGTGGAAATGTATCTAGACCCTGTTTGTGTCATTCCCGCGTAAGCGGGAATCTAGATTGTGTAAACGAGGTCCCCGCCTTGGCCTCCGGAAGGCAGGTTTTTGCGGGGGCGACAATTATTTATGCCTAACGAACTTATAATCAATTCAACCCTCGGTGAGACCCGCGTTGCAAGGCTTGAAAACGGCTCGGTCGCGGAATTCTATGTAGATCGCGTCCACGAGGCCGACATTGTAGGTAACGTCTACAAAGGCAGGGTTGTCCGCGTGCTTCCCGGAATGCAGGCGGCCTTCGTTGATATCGGTCTTTCGAGAACGGCCTTCCTTCACGTTTCGGACTTTACCGGTCACGAAGACCTTGATGAAGGGATAAAAGAGGCGGCAAAAAAATCCAAGATACAGGACCTTTTAAAAGAAGGTCGCGAGATACTGGTTCAGGTCGCCAAAGAGCCCATCGGCACAAAGGGGGCACGTATCACGTCATTTGTCTCTCTTGCCGGGAGGTATCTTGTATACATGCCAACCGTTGAGCACATCGGCATCTCAAGGCGCATAGACGACTCAAAGGAGAGGGCGCGGCTCAAGGATATAGTAGAAAAGTTCAAGCCTAGGGAGAGCGGATTTATCATTCGCACGGCAAGCGAAGGTGTTTCGCTGAAAGAGCTTAGGGCGGATATATCCTACCTCGCAAAACTTTGGAACGACATGGAAGAGCGTTCCAAAAAGGCAAAGGCCCCGTCTCTTGTCCATCAGGAGCTCGATGTTGTCCTGCGCGTCGTACGCGACATGTTCACGGCAGACATTGAACGGCTGATAGTAGATTCAAAGGATGATTTTGATAGGATAAAAAGGTTCGTAGACAAGTTCATGTCGGGCGTTAAGAGCCGTGTTGAATATTATGACGGCAACGAACCCATTTTCGATAAATACGGGATAGAGGTGGAGGTAACAAGGGCTCTCGGGCAAAAGGTCTGGCTCAAGAGCGGCGGCTACATTATCGTTGAACAGACAGAGGCTCTCACGGTGATAGACGTCAATACCGGAAAGTTCGTAGGCAAACGCAATTTGGAAGACACCATCCTTCGCACGAATCTTGAAGCTGTGCGCGAGGTGGTCTATCAGTTAAAGCTCAGGAACATAGGCGGCATCATTGTGATAGATTTTATAGACATGGAGAAACATGCCAACCGCTCCAAGGTCTTCAGCGCGCTCAAAGACGCGCTTAAATTCGACCGCACCAGAACGACCATCACAAAGATATCCGAACTCGGTCTTGTTGAAATGACGCGCAAACGGACAAGGGATGACCTAAGGAATATGCTGACCGATCCATGTCCATATTGCGACGGCAAAGGTTACCTTAAGAGCCCGACCACCATCTGTTATGAGATATTCAGGGACATAATAAGAGAGGCGTCCCGCACAAAATCGAAGCAGATCACGGTTCATGCCAATCCGTCCGTTGCAAATGTGCTATATAATGAAGAGAGAAAGTTTGTAGAAGATCTCGAGAAAAACCTCAAAAAGACCATTGTTATCAAAGAGTTGTCTGAATATCACCAGGAGCAGTTCGAGATTTCCGACAGGTGATTCTTGCCGTAGGCAGGAGTCATCCCCTGTGTTTTTAACCCTTGACTTTAATAGGGTTTTTGGGCTAGTAACCGCCCACGTTTTTAAGGAGAGAGATATGTACGCAATTATTGCAACGGGCGGTAAACAGTACAGGGTAGAGAAGAGCCAGATGGTCACGGTCGAAAAATTGACCGGAAACGTCGGCGACAAGATCAATTTTGACCGTATCCTTTTAGTAGGCGGCGAAGGCGATATCAAGATTGGAAAACCTTATATCGATGGAGCCACGGTCGAGGCCGAGATCGTGAAACAGGGTCGCGAAGCCAAGATCCTTGTAATGAAAAAGAAGAAGCGCAAAGGTTACAAGAAGTCGCGTGGTCACAGACAGTGTTTCACGGGAGTCAAGGTAACTAACATCAGCGCATAAACAGAGGTGATTTATGGCAGAAGGCGCAGAGAGAAATAGTAGAGACAGTCACGGACAAAGAAGAGGCGTAAAACATTATGCCGGCGAGACCATAGGCGGCGGATCTATAATAGTCCGTCAGTGCGGTACAAAGATACACGCGGGCAAGAACGTCGGTCAGGGAAGGGACTTTACCCTCTATGCAAAGGTCGCCGGCGTTGTGGAGTTCGTCAACAGGCTTAACAAGAAGTTCGTGAACGTAAATCCAGTAAAGAGCAAATAATTACATTAGCATATAGGTGCATAAGTTTATAAAATATACCCTCGAGAGCAACCTCGGGGGTTTTTTCTTATGAAATTCATCGATGAAACAGAATTGGAAGTCTTTGCCGGAGACGGCGGAAGGGGATGTGTAAGCTTTCGGAGGGAGAAGTATGTCCCCAAGGGCGGCCCCGACGGCGGCGACGGCGCCAAGGGCGGCAACGTCATCTTCAAGGCGGACGGCGGCCTTACAACTCTTTTAGATGTTAAGTTGCGCAAACATATTCGCGCCCCAAACGGAGGCCATGGAATGGGAAGCCAGATGAACGGTCGTTCCGGAAAGGACGCCATACTTTCTGTTCCCATCGGGACCATTGTCAAAGACATTGGCACCGGTGAAGTGATCGCCGATATCACAAAACACGATGAAGAGGTCGTGGTTGCGAGAGGCGGCAGGGGCGGCCTTGGTAATATGAACTTTAAGACAAGCGTCAATCAGGCTCCAAGAAAGGCCCAGCCCGGCGAAAAGGGCGAGGTGAAACGCCTTTCGCTGGAGTTAAAGCTTCTTGCCGATGTCGGCCTCGTAGGTTTTCCGAACGCCGGCAAGTCAACGCTCATCTCGGCCGTCTCCAACGCCAGACCAAAGATAGCGGATTATCCATTCACCACAAAGACGCCATACTTGGGCGTTGTGAGGCATAAGGGAAAAAGTTTTACGGTTGCGGATATCCCGGGTCTTATTGAAGGCGCTCACAAGGGGATGGGCCTTGGCATAAGGTTTCTAAAGCATGTGGAGCGCACAAGACTTATCGTTCATCTGATTGATGTCACTAATCCCGAAGTCCCCGACCCCATGGAAGCCTATAAGATAATAAGGCATGAGCTCAAGAACTACAGCGAAGGTCTGGAGAAGACCCGTGAGATAATAGCGGTGACAAAGATAGATATTCCGGAAGTCCTGCCTCTGGCCGATAAATTCAAGAAAGAGATTTCAAAAAAGGGGAAAAATGTGGTAGAAATATCGGCAGTTGCGCATAAACACCTGGATAAATTGCTGGATATGATAATCCATAGCCTAAATGAGGTAAGTAAATGAGAAAGACCGACCCCACTCTGACATTTGCAAAAGATGTTGCAAGGGCCGCCGCCAAGATAAAGGCGCACGGCCTGAAGATATTGGACCTGAGGCATCTTTTTACCTTTGCGGATTATTTCGTGATAGCGAGCGGTAATTCCGACCGTCAGGTAGGGGCGATAGCCGATTCAATAATATTTGAGATGAAGAAGCAGGGGAAGACACCTATAGGTGTCGAAGGCTATCAGCATTCACAGTGGATCATTGTGGACTTTGGAGACATTGTTGCCCACGTTTTCTACGGGCCGATGAGGGAGATATATTCGATCGAAAAATTGTGGGCCGATGCGAAAAAGGTCAGGGTCCCGAGCGAAAAGCGAAAGAGTGCGGTTAAGAAAGAGAAGAAAGGTAAAAAGAAATCCTGAGGGACACGCTTCCCATGGCGGACGCCTCATAAAAATGTGAGGTTATCAGCCATAGCGACGATGAAGCACGTCCCTATCTGGGGAGATCGCCTTTGGCGATTACGAGACATGAAACCGGTAATACTCATGATATTGGACGGCTGGGGATATCGCCCCGACAAGGATGGTAACGCCATCGAGACCGGCAACACCCCCAACTGGCATAAGTTAATAAAAGATTGGCCGAACACCTTGATCGCCGCATCCGGACTTGCCGTCGGGCTTCCCGAGGGGACGATGGGAAATTCAGAGGTTGGTCATTTGAATCTGGGCGCCGGCCGCGTCGTTTATCAGGAGTTCACCCGCATTAACAAGGCGATAGAGGACGGGAGTTTCTTCAAGAATAAAACCTTGAAGGGAGTCTTCGCCGATCTCAAGAAGAGTGGCGGAGCGATTCATTTAATGGGGCTGGTCTCTGATATAGGAGTTCATTCGCACCTGAACCACATGTATTCCCTGATGGATTTTGCAGTGAAAGAAGGGATAAAGAATATTTTGATCCATTGCTTTACCGATGGGCGTGACTCTCCGCCGGATAGCGGTGTAAATTATATTAAGTGGATAGAAGAGAGAATAGCGAAGCAGGAGGCAGGAGGCAGGAAGCAGGAGATCAGGATTGCCACAGTCATGGGCAGGTACTATGCCATGGACCGCGATAAACGCTGGGACAGGGTGGAAAAGGCCTACAACGCGATAGTCGATGGCGCTGGCGAACATGAACAGTCCGCCGTTAAAACGATGGAAGATTCCTACAAGAAGGGCGTCACCGACGAGTTCATCTTGCCGACAGTGATCTGTCATTCCTGCGAAAGCGGGAATCCGGCAAATGCAGGAAAACCCCGCTTGCGCGGGGATGACAGGGTTATTAACGACGGTGACGCCGTCATTTTCTTCAACTTCCGCTCCGACCGCACAAGAGAGCTCACGCGTGCCATGACGGACGAGAAGTTCGCAGATTTCAAGCGCCGCATGCCAAAACTCACAGCGTTCGTTACCATGACCAGGTATGAGGAGGATTTTAAGCTCCCCGTGGTATTTCCGCCGGAACATTTGACCAATATCTTAGGCGAGGTGATATCAGAAAAGGGCCTTAGCCAGCTTCGTATAGCCGAGACAGAGAAATATGCCCACGTAACGTATTTCTTCAACGGCGGCGAAGAAAAGAAGTTCCCCGGCGAAGAGAGGGTGCTTATCCCTTCTCCAAGGGATGTCCCAACCTATGACCAAAAACCCGAAATGAGCGCATATGCAGTTACAGATGAGCTCGTTAAGCGTATCGAATCGGATAAGTACGACGTCATTGTCGTCAACTACGCAAATCCCGACATGGTTGGCCACACAGGGGTGATGGAAGCGGCCGTCAAGGCGGTCGAGACGGTTGATAAGTGCGTCGGTCGAGTGGCCGAGGCCGTTCTAAAGGTGGGCGGCGCGATGATGATAACCGGAGATCATGGCAACTGCGAAGAGATGTATGACTCGCGCCATCTTCCACAAACAGCCCACACAACAGACCTCGTCCCCTTCGTCCTTATCGGCAAGGGTCTGGAAGGATCAAAGCTTCGGGAAAAGGGCGGCGCCCTTTCTGATATTGCGCCTACAATGCTTAGACTTTTGAAGATCGAGCAATCTGTCGACATGACCGGAACTTCACTTATTGAATAAGCGTGAACATCTTATCCTCGATATTAGACGTGATTTTCCCGCCAAAATGCATTGTGTGCGATGATCTCCTTGGCGTTGAGGCGGAGCCTGTCTGTAAGAGCTGTCACGCAAGGATCAACTGGCTCGATTCGAAATTTTTCAGTCCCGAACTTAAAAAGGCGCATTTTGATTCCGCGCTCTCTCTGGCCTCTTATGAGGGGGCATGGATGGATGTCGTTCACAATTTTAAATACAACAAAAGGACCGACCTTGCAAAGAGCTTGGTCATGCTGCTTTCCCGCAAGGTCAACTATGAATACGACCTAGTTGTCCCTGTGCCGCTTCATCTTGAAAGACTGCGTTCGCGCGGATACAATCAATCGGCGTTACTGGCCAAAGAGCTGGCAAAACTTTGCGGATTTAAGTACGACCCGGCGCTTCTCAAAAGAACTAGAGAGACAATGGACCAAGTGGGTCTTACAAGGAGAGAGCGGATGGATAACGTTAAGGACGCCTTTCATGGACACGCACTGAATTCAGGATTAAGTGTGTGTCCCGGGGGGGATATGCTTCTGATCGACGACGTCATGACCACGGGCGCCACCGTTAACGAGTGCGCCCGCGCTCTTAAAAGATGTGGCGCCGGCAGGGTTGATGTGCTAACAATCGCAAGGACATTATGAGCCACTTAGACATAGCCATTGAACTTGCGAAAGAGGCCGGGGCCATTCAGCACGATAATTTGGGTAAAATGCACGATATCGAGTACAAGATAGAGACAGATATCGTAACCGACATCGATAAGAAGTGCGAAAAACTTATTGTTACCCGCCTTCAAAAAGAATTTCCCGGCCACGATATTATGGCTGAGGAGGGAACAGGAAACCGGCTTAAGTCCGACTACCGCTGGATAATCGACCCGCTCGACGGGACGCTTAACTATGCCCACGGATACCCTCTTTTTGCGGTATCTATCGCACTTGAATATAAAGGCTATGTTGTCCTAGGCGTGGCATATGAATCAAATCACGATGAGCTCTTTGTCGCCGAAAAAGGTTCGGGCTCGACCCTTAACGGCAGGCGTATAAAGGTGTCCGAAACAAAAGAGCTAAGGAAGGCTTTACTTGATACGGGTTTTGCGTATAATAAAAGCAGAGACGAGCAGAAGAACAATGCCGTACATTTTTTGAACTTTTTGGACAGGGCGGCGTCCATCAGACGCGACGGCGCGGCCGTGACCGATCTCTGCTCTGTGGCGTGCGGCAGGTTCGACGGTTTCTGGGAACTTTATCTGAAGCCTTGGGACATTGCGGCGGGTCAGTTGATAGTGAAAGAGGCGGGAGGGAGCGTTACCATGTTCAACGGCGGCCCTCTTGACATATACGGAATTGAAATATTGGCGTCAAACGGCCGTCTTCACAAGGAGATGGTCAATGTACTATGTCTGAAGAAATAATTAACGCGAGTGATGTCTGTTACAGGGCGTTCGAACTTTTAAAGACAAAACAGTTCGAGGACGCGGAGAAACTCCTTTCCAACTGTCTTACAAAAGTTACCGATGACGTTTCGATGGGGCTTTTTCATTCGACATTAGGCGTTCTTTATAAGATGAAAGGTGAGTTCAAGACCGCATGGCGGCACTACGAGCGTGCGGAAAAGCTCATCCCAAAAGATCCTGCGCTAAAGCTCATCTCGGCGCGCCTGCTTCTGGATGAATTCTCCGAGTTTGACCAGGCCATCAAGAAGGCAAAAAAAGTGCTTGAGATAATCCCCGACAACCCCGTCTTTAGACATCAGGCTTATATAACGATAGGTCACGCATATTTAAAGAAGGGGAGTAAGAAGAAGGCGATGGAGGCTTTGGTAGGTTCTATGGAAGGCGACTTCGACGGGTTCATTTCATCAAAGAACATTGATTTCACTCTATGTGAGGCGATCTTAAAGAAGGGGACGGGCGAACCGGAGGTGAGATTGTTCTTGGAGAAGGCCTTCAAGTTAGCTGAAGGATGTAAAGAGGCGCAGTGGCAGGAGACGATAAAGAAGATGCTCGATGCCTTCTGAATGCCTGTCATCCCCGCGAAAGCAGGGATCTAGTCTACTAAGGGGATTCCCGCTTTTGCGGGAATGACAATTCCAATGTTTATCGATACCCATTCACATCTGACATTTCCCGACTATGATAAAGAGCGGGAAGATATCATCAAGCGGGCATTTGAAGCCGGTCTTGAATATATAATCAATATAGGCTCCGGAGCCGGGCTTGAGGACAATTTCAAGTCGCTCGAACTAGCAAAGAAGAACGACAATATATTCTCGACCATCGGTTTTCATCCGCACGATGCCGGTAATATGCTTCGAGCGAATCCGTCGCAGACGGATGAGTCGAGAAGTTCTCGACCCTGCTCGAACAATAAGCTTGGGGATTCTTTAGAACTAATAGAAAAGTTGGCTGAAGACCCGAAGGTTGTCGCGGTAGGCGAGATCGGTCTTGATTATCACTACATCTCAAAAGAAAAAGATCACGAAAAGCTCAAAAAGGACCAGATCGAGTGCTTTTGCGCTCAAATTGCACTTGCCAATAAGTTAAGGTTGCCGGTCATCATACACGACAGAGAGGCGCACGACGATACCGTGTTCACGTTAAGAAAGAACCGCGCCGCCAACTGGGGCGGGGTGATGCACTGTTTCAGCGGCTCCACCGTCCTTGCAAAGAGGGTGCTTGACCTTGGATATTATATCTCGGTAACCGGGGCGGTCACCTTCAAGAAAAAGTCGGAAGAGTTGCAGGCGGTGGTCAAATACGTGCCGGTAGAAAAACTTCTTATCGAGACCGATTGTCCGTTCATAGCCCCCGAACCTTACAGGGGAAAGCGAAACGAGCCAGCCTACGTTGTAGAGGTGGCCAAGAAGATAGCCGGGATAAAGAAATTATCGCTTGAAGATGTGGGGCGTATCACCTCCCTCAATGCAAAAAAACTGTTCCACCTAAAGGGCGAGATCCCCGATGCAAAGATAGTGTATCCCATCAGGAACTCTCTCTATCTCAACATAACGAACAAATGCACGCTTGCCTGCACCTTTTGTCCAAAGAGGAACGCCACCTTTGAAGTGAAGGGGCATAATCTGAAACTTTCGCGCGAACCCGACATTGAAGATATATTCAGGGCAATGGGAGACCCCAAGGGTTTCGAAGAGGTGGTCTTTTGCGGGTTTGGCGAACCTACGCAGAGGTTCGAGATTTTGAAGGTCATCGCCAAAAGATTAAAAGAGGACGGGATAAAGGTAAGGCTCAATACCGACGGCCTTGCGAACCTTATTCATCAAAGGAACGTCCTGCCTGAACTCAAGGGCCTTGTTGACTCGATATCGGTCAGCCTTAACGCGCACAATGCGGACGTTTATTCAAAGATATGTCCATCTAAATATAAGGCGGAGGCCTTTAAAGAGGTCTGCGATTTCATAAAAGAGGCAAAGAGATACATTCCATCCGTAACAGCGACCGTTGTTACATGTCCGGAAGTGGATGTTGAGGTCGCAAAGGATCTCGCCGAAAAGGAACTTGGGGTCACCCTCTGCGTCCGCGAATATCAAGATGTTGGATAACGCAGACAAAAACAAAAAAGGCAACCGCTCTCTCGAGTGTGGTCGCCCTTTTCGTAAAACTTTTTCCAAATATTAAGTTCAATATACCCAGCTCTTCAGCTGTTTACCTGGCTTGAACCTGGGGACGTTCGCCGCCTTGATCGTGATCTCAGCGCCGGTCTGCGGATTACGGCCGCGACGTGCTTTTCTCCTTGCCACGTAGAACGTACCGAAACCTGTCAATGTGATCTTGTCCTTCCTCTTTAAGCACTTGGAGATGTTGTTGATCGTGTGATTCAACACCTTCTCTGCTGTTGCCTTTGAGGTCTTGCAATCCTTCGCGATGTAGTTAATGAGTTCTGCTTTTGTCATTTGTATTCACCTCCCTTCTGTTTTGGATTTTAAATTTTTGAAAACGATTTTTAACTCCCCCCTCGCCCGTTGCGGCGGGCACTTCTTAAAAACCGCGCCTGAATAAATTTTTGCAACCCGATAACTTGCTGATATATAGTACATGCGGTCTTGCCGTGTCAAATAAAATTTAATGTACGTCCCACGCCGTTAAAGCGGAAGAAGGTTTTTTAAAAAAGTTGTTTTGCGCTTGCAAGAAACGGTCCAAAGAGCATAAAAAGTGAGATATGAAAAAAAATAAACCATATGGGGAGAGCGTGCTTTTATATCCCGGAATAACGTTGCGTGTGGGGTCAATTATGCAGGTTCTGTCGCCGATATCCACACCAAAAAAACAAACTGTGGATAAGCTTGTGGATAAGGGGGCAATGGTAGTCGATTCAGTCAAGAATAAGCGTCCCAGAGCAGGTTGCTCAAGAAACAAGCAGTAAATATCTTTATAATCTATGGTGTTGCGCTAACATGCTATTTTGTGGCAAACCGTCGGAAATGTGTTAAAAAGTACCTACTGTGGAAAAATAGTGACTTCAGGCCAACTCTTCAAGCTTTTGTTTAAGGTTTTCTGCGGATGAGTCTTTGTCGAGCCAAGAGTAGAGTTTACGCCCTTTTGCGTCCGTTTCGGCCTTCAATATCCCCTGAAACAGGAAATTTGATATCGCATCCTTAAAAATGGGCGTCGAAATCGCCTCCGGACGTTCGATCATCCCCAAAAGAAGCATATGTCGTGCGCATTTTCTCATCTTTTTAAGGAGAGCCTTTTCTTCCATCGGTTCCATGTTCCTGCAGGCGGTGAGCGCCGCTAGATAAGATTCAAAGAAGTTGGCCACAATGCTCTTGTAGAGCTCCAGGCGTTCGATACCGAAGCCGGTCTCATCGAGGAACGCCACGACCTTCTCTATATGTTCTTCAACGTTCATTCGCGTACCGAACGCAAACTCATGGGCAAAGAGCCTCTTACAGAATATGTAGGGTCTCTTTAGTTCTTCTATCGTAGGCTTTAAGTTCCCCTTTTTGATGTAGGAGAGGAGTATCGATGCCATGACACCGGCCGATACAAAGAAATGGATAATGTTGTTCTTGTAGTAGTCAAGGGTTATGCGTGAGTCTTCTTTTATCTCAAAACAGGCAGGATCGAACTCGTCGTGAAGCGTCAGCGCCTTCATCGCCTCGAACTGCCCTATGGCCTCGGTCAAAGAATTTGCGCTGTTGGCCTTCAGGCTGTCTGAGAACTGCGCGCCTTTCCATTCAAGGTGTTTTAGGGATTCTTTGGCGTTTAGGAATATCGATTCTCTGGTTATCCCCTTTTTGGGTGAGATAAGGGCGGAGACGGCGGCAACGGCGCTTGGAGTAACTACCGTCTCTCTGTTGATGGTTATGGTGATGGCGTTGGCAAGCTTTAGAACTTTCTCCGGTATCCCACCCGTTGTGTTCTGATAAAGGATCGGTTCGCCAAAGTTCACATAGATACGCCCGTATCTGCGCTTCAAATATTTTCCCAGCCGGAAGAGGTCCCGTGTGCCCTCTTTCTTCTTGGCCTCGCCCACCACCTCGCCTTTATATTCTTCGATCACCTTATCATATGTTATTGCGACCGGCACAAAGTAGGCGCTTGGCGTTGCGCCTTCGGCGACCGACTCCGCAAGCATCGTGAGCATCCCTGTTCTCGGGCGAAGAAGCTTGCCGGTCCTACTTCTGCCCCCTTCGATGAAGAATTCCTGGCAATATCCCTCTTTTAAAAGTATCTTTAAATATGCCTTAAAGGCCGATCGATATAGCTTGTTGCCTGCGAAAGACCTTCTTAAAAAGAAAGCCCCGCATTTTCTGAAGATATGACCCATCGGCCAGAACGCAAGGTTGAGGCCTGCGGCAATGTGGGGAATGGAGACATTGTTCTCGTAAAGCACGGTGGATAAAAGCAGGTAGTCCATGTGGCTCTTGTGATTCGGAACAAGTATGATGGGAGCCTTTGCCGCCGCCTTCTTGAGATTCGATAACCCTTCCTGTCCTATCACAATGCCGTCGTAGATGTTCTTTAGGACCCAGTTCATCAAACGGTGGCCAAGCTCGATATAATTGTAGTTGATGTCCGCCGCTATCTCTTCGGCATATTTCCTTGCGAGTCCCTGCAGGTCCTCCACCGTCTTTTTCTTTTCGGCGGATATTTCATAGACAGCCTTTTGCAGGGACTCATCTTCCAAAAGCTCGTCTATTATAACGGACCTCGGTTTCAGGGCGGGCCCCGTTGTCACCTTCTTCTCCTGATGAAGCAGGTACAGAAGTTCTGCGCGGAGCTTTCGGGCCCTTATTAGAATCGGGTCGGTCCTGTAGTTCTCGATATATTCGGAGAGCTTGATGGGAGCGCTTATCTTAACGACGGCCCTGCTCTTGTAGTTCTTCCAAAATGTTATTATCTTGCCGAGGCGTTTTGGAAATATATCGATTATCGATCCGCCGGTTTTTTCGGGCCTTTTGTCCCACATGAAATCAAGGGGAACGATATAGATAGGTTTTAGCGATCTTTCCTCAACCGCCAAGAGGGCTGCCAAGGGGTCTGTGGATGCGGTATACCAGTAAAGATCGTTATAAATAGCCGTGGATTTGAGCCTTACAAATACAGAGCCGCCGCTCTCGATGATAGCGCCGGAATAGCCGGAAGATACCGGATGCGGAAGGGGTCCCAGATCCTTGAACCGCTTTGCGCGTTCGGAGACGATCGCATGAAGGTCGCTGAACGGAAGCCATTGCCATAGCGAAAGCTCGTTCACGAACTTTGCGAGCGGCAGGTCCTCTTTTAAGAAGAGATAATTGAAGAAATTATATTCCAGTTGTCCTACGTCTTTTGTGACGTAAACGATCGTAGAGCTCTGCGAAAGATCCCTTATATGGTCGATATTTTCCACTTCTACGTTTATCCTCCTAAAGAATCGGGGGAATATGAGCGAATGGAGCAAATTGAACTCCGTTGTCATGGAGCTTGCGTAGAGGTCTGCGTCTATCTCTTCGTCCGCGCCAAAGAGTCGCGGTAACTTTCTTTCAAGCAAAAGCAGTGTCCTGGCGGCAATGGAAGCAAGAAGCTCCTTTACCCCGCGCAGTTTATAATTTGTTCCGGTTGGCATGCGGAGTTGATACTAGCCTCTTTACGAAATGTTTGCAAGAGAGACGATGGTGTGTTTATATGACGGCATGAAATTAAGAGTGGCGGCAATAGGCAAACTAAAATCAAAGGCGATGACGGAGCTGGTTGAAGATTATGCGGGGCGAATAGGGCGCTACATGCCCTTTGAGCTAACGGTGGCAAAGGACGACGCAAGCTTGAAAATAGACCGCGACGATTTTCTGGTCGTCTGCGACGAGAACGGCGACCGGACCTCTTCCAAAGGCCTTTCCGAATTCCTTTCACGGCACCAGCGCGTCGGCACCAAGAGGCTCACCTTCTTTATTGGTGACGCCAAGGGTGTTACCCCCGCAATGAAAGCGAAGGCTCGCACAACTTTGAGCCTATCTAAAATGACCTTTCCCCACGAACTAGCACGGGTCATTTTGCTGGAGCAGTTGTACCGCGCGTGCACTATTTTAAGAGGCGAAAAATATCATTATGGATAAAACGAAGTCAGATGTCGGAAGTCAGACGTCAGATTTTTCAGACCTCTGACATCAGACCTCAGACTTCGCTTCATTGGAGAATGGATAAACACGAGATAGCGCGCGTTCTGGATGAGATGGCGGTCGTATTCGAGATCAAGGGCGATAATCCGTTCAAGATACGCGCCTATGAGAACGCGGCTCGCGTCGTTGAATCGCTCGATGATATCGATAGAAAGATAGAAAAAGGGACGCTTACAGAAGTCAAAGGCATCGGCAAGAACCTTGCAGATCATATAACCGAACTTTATCGCACGGGTAAGATCATCGAATACGAAAAGGTAAGAAAGTCGATACCGGAGGGGGTCTTTGAGATACTTTCTATCCCGGGCCTTGGCCCCAAGAAGGTTAAGTTCCTCTATGAAAAGCTGCATGTGAAGGATGTGGGACAACTGGAGCTTGTATGCAGGGCGGGTGCCTTGAGAAAACACAAAGGCTGGGGAGAAAAGACCGAGGGAAAGATACTTCAGGGGATAGCCTGTCTCAGAAAGAACACGGGTAAACATCTTTACAGCAATGCCCTGACGGCGGCGTTAGATATATTCGATAAGATATCCAAAGATAAGAACGTTATCCGTGCAGAGATAGCCGGAAGCTCGCGCCGTAAAAAAGAGGTGATAAAAGATATCGACATCGTTGTGAGCACCGATAAACCCATGGGGATCATGGATATGTTCACGAGTCTCCCGGAGGTTGAAAATATAGAGGCAAAGGGTGATACGAAATCGACCGTTATGCTAAAGGCAGGTATCTCCGCCGACCTTCGGGTCGTTACCGACGAAGAGTTTCCCTATGCTCTTCATCATTTTACCGGAAGCAAGGAGCATAATGTCGCCATGCGCGGCCGTGCCAAGGATATGGGGATGAAGATGAACGAATACGGTCTTTTTAGCGTCCAAAAAACCTGTCGTTCCCGCGCAAGCGGGAATCCGGTGCGTTTGGGAGATCCCCGCTTTCGCGGGGATGACAAGCTTATCCCCTGCAAGACAGAGGCGGATATCTTTAAAAAACTGGGCCTTGAATATATAGAGCCCGAACTTCGCGAGGATATGGGAGAGATAAAGGCGGCGGAAGAGGGAAGGCTCCCAAAGCTAATAGAAGAAAAGGATATTAAAGGCATCCTTCACGTTCATACGAACTACAGCGATGGGGTTAACACCATTCAGGAGCTGGCGAACTTTGCAAAGAAGATGGGCTATACTTATCTTGGAATATGCGATCACAGCCAGACCGCCTACTATGCCGGAGGATTAAAGCCCCCGGACCTCAAACGCCAGTGGAAAGAGATAGACAACATAAACAAGAAGATGAAGGGGTTCACTGTACTTAAAGGGATAGAGTCGGACGTTTTGCCCGATGGTTCGCTTGACTATGACGAAGATATCTTAAAGGGCTTCGACTTTATCATCGCCTCGGTCCATTCCAAGTTCAACATGACAGAAGATGAGATGACCGCACGTATCATAAAGGCCGTCTCAAATCCTCACATCACCATGCTCGGTCACCCGACCGGCAGGCTCCTTCTTTCACGCGAACCCTATAAAGTTGACATGCATAAAGTCATAGACGCCGCTGCGTCCGCCGGCGTTGCCATAGAGCTTAACGCAAATCCGCACCGGCTCGATATCGACTGGCGGCTTGGGCCATATGCAAAGTCTAAAGGCCTTAAGATAGCGATATGCCCCGATGCCCACACGGTCGAGAACATGCTCGACATGATGTTCGGTGTCGGCTCCGCCAGAAAGGGCTGGTGGACAAAGGAAGACGTTTTGAACGCGTGGGAGTTGGACAAGTTGAACAAGTGGATAAGAAACCAGAAATCAGATATCTGATGTCAGAAGTCTGATTTTTCCGACTTCAGATCTCTGACCTCTGACTTTGTCTTGTCATGGAAAATAAACAACGCATTTCCCGGATACTCCAAGCCCTTCGCAAGGAGTATCCATGTGCCAAGACACCGCTTTTGCATAAAGATCCGCTTCAGCTTCTTATTGCCACCATACTTTCCGCCCAGTGCACCGACGAACGTGTGAATAAAGTAACGCCTCCGCTATTCGCCAAATATAAGAACGCGCGTGACTTTGCCGTCGCAAAACCGGCGGAACTTGAAGATCTGATCCGCTCCACGGGTTTTTACAAGGCAAAGGCAAAGAACATCATCGGATGTTGCAAGGGGCTCGTCGGAAAGCATAAGGGCGAGGTTCCGGCCTCGCTTGAGGCTCTCGTTGAACTCCCCGGAGTCGGCAGAAAGACGGCGAACGTTGTACTTGGTGAGATATGGGATATCCCCGGTGTGGTCGTTGACACGCACGTGAAGCGCCTGACCTTTCGTATGGGGCTCACCAAGAACACAGACCCCGAAAAGATAGAACGCGACATTATGAATCTCCTGGCCGAAAAGGACTGGAACGACTTTTCTGTCTGTCTCATCTTTCACGGCCGCCGCGTCTGTTTTGCCAGAAAACCGTTGTGTGGAGGTTGTAAAATAGCCGACCTGTGCCCGAAATTTGGAATAAAAAGAGGCATAAAATAGAGGCTTGACAAGATGCCCTCATTCAGTGTTTAACACCCTAAAATTATCCAACAGGAGGAATTTTATGGCAGACAAAGCAAACAAGGTTCCGGAGAATGTGGCAGGCAAATATTATGTCGATACGCAGTGCATAGACTGCAATCTGTGCCGCGATACCGCTCCGGAGAACTTCAGACAGAGCGAAGCGGCAGGTTACGCTTATGTCTGCAAACAACCGACGAACCCGACCGAAGAATCGCTTTGCAAGGATTCAAAAGAGGCGTGCCCGGTAGAGGCGATAGGCGATGACGCCCAGTAGGACTCGAGCAAGCAATTTCAGGAAGGGCCGATTCCTTAACGGCCTCGGCCTTTTTATTGTGCGCGACATGAAACGCGTTGGCATTACCCCCTGAAAAATGCGATCGCATATTGTGGGTGGAATATTGTTCGGGGTAGGTATGTCTATTTCTTCTTAAGCTCTTTGAATTCGGGCTCGTTTTCGATGGGCAGAAAATCGTCACCAATAGAGAGCCATATCGTTATCCCTTCGGGGTCTAGCACAATGGCCCTTTTTAGGGTCTCAATAGCCATTTTCTTCTCGCCAATAGCCGCGTAGTAGGCGGCGATGTTTTCCAGCGAATGCGGGGAGTCGTTCACCGTCTCCAGATCGAGCTTTTCGAATATCTTCTTTGCCTCGCCTGTCCCGCCGTTCTGGGCCGTGATCTCTGCTATAAGTATCCATCCGTCGGTCTTTTCGGATGGCGAGAGAGTTTTGAGGGATTTTTTGTAATACTTTATCGCATTTTTATAAAGGTCCGGATTTTCCATGCCTTTTCTTTTCAGGAAGAGAAAGAGGTTATGGTAAGAAATGCCCAAGTTCCTGTAGAAGAGGTTTCTCTCCACCTTCGGCACTTTCTTGTCCTTTTTAAAATCCTCTATCGACTCCATGCTCTTAAGGAAAGTCAGGGCCCTTGATGACGGCGGTTCGGTCCTTATAAGCCTTATCGCGTCGTCAATATCGTTCTTGGCGACCGCCGCCGCCACCTCGTCCGAAATGCGGAGCGAAAGCGGAATGGATTCTATATGAAGGTCATCTTGTGAGGGGGCCACATATTTCTTGAATTTTCTTTTATGTTTTTTTCGAGGTTTTGTGGATGTCGCCGCCTTGGTCTGTGTGGTTATGCTTCCCGTGGACTTTGCGGCGGAGGCCGCAGGGATTTCCCATGCAAAAGATACGAACAGGGCCGTGATGATCAGTGAAATGAACATCTTCACTTGGAGGCCTCCCCTATCTTAAAATCGTCGTAGTCGCATGACGCGGCGGAATGTACCGCGTTTCCGTCGGTCAGTATCGCAACGGCCACGGGGTTTTTGTCGAGCTTCTCTTTAAAATACTTCTTATACTCATCAAGGACGTTTATTCTCACCGTCTGCCATTTGTTAAGGTTCTTCGGACCCGACTCCGCTATTATAATGTAGGCCTTATCCTTTACCTTTTCGCGAAACGACCCCTTTGGCGCGGTTGTTGACCAAGCGTATTTAAGCATCATCTGGCGAGCCTTTGAAAGGACCACATAGACGCCGCAGGCGCTGTCGTTAAGGTCATTGTTAAGCTCGTTAGCGCCTTTGGGGAGCTCGCGTGCCCTCCAGCGCCATGAAAGGACCGGGTAACTGTTCACCTTCCAGTAGAAATCGCGCAGGGTCTGAACCGAAACGTCCTTGTCGTCGAACGCATGAAGGAACTTGTTGCCGTTCTCCCCTTCAACCTTGTAGACCTCCATCGCCTTGCCGCGCTGAAATGGCCACGTTCTCCAGCTGGAAGGAAACTTGCCCGTTTCATACTGCTCAAAGTTGTCGACGGTCAGGGCAAAGGCAGAAGAGGCCAGAAGAAGGAAGCAGGAGGCAGGAAGCATGAAGCATGAGAGAAGAAAAGATATTTTTCTCATAGAAAGTTTCGTTCGTGGTGAGCCTGTCGAACCATGAACGGACAACCGCCCGTTCTTCGACAAGCTCAAGATGAGCGTAGTATAATTATCCAATCTTTGTCAAAGCATTATCAAGTTCGGGAGGAAGTTGAGAAGAAAGGTCCATCCATTTACCGTTCTTTGGATGTTTGAAGCCCAGGTGCGAGGCGTGAAGGAACTGCCTGGTGATATCTTTGTCATCGCGTTCGCGCTGACGCCCGTTCTGATAAAGCCTGTCGCCGACAAGAGGGTGACCGATAGATGCGAGGTGAACCCTTATTTGATGCCTGACGCCGGTCTTGATGGTTACCCGAAGCAGCGAAAATCTCCCGCCAAGATATTTTTTCACGAGCTTAAATTCTGTGCGCGCCTCTTGACCGCCCTGAATCATTTTTGAACCACTTTTTATCAGCTTTTCCGCCACTTTCATCCTCTTCTTGCTCTTTGGGTCATGTATCACAGGCGTATCGATCGTTCCTTCGGCCGGCGTCTCTCCAAGCACAAGAGCCATATATTCTTTGTGAACGGTCCCGTCATCAAATTGCTTGCGTAGCGCCTCGAACGCTTCCTTCGTCTTTGCAATAAGCATGATCCCGCTCGTATCATTATCGAGTCTGTGGGCAGGTTCTGAACCATGCCATTTACACTCCACTATTTCTGACAATGTTTTGCAATTTATAATTTGTGGTTTGTAATTTGCATTTTTAGCTGGGTAGACCGGCAACCCCGCCGGTTTTTCCACAACGGCCAAACAGTCGTCCTCAAAAATTATGTTGATATGCATCATGGTAATATGTCATCCTGAGCCCGTTTCGAGCTTGTCAAGAAAAGAAGCCGGCGAAGGATCCCCCCGTGTTGGCGATCGAGATCCTTCGCTATCGCTCAGGATGGCAAGGATAATATGCGAATTCTACTCACCGGCGCAACAGGTTTTATCGGGGCAAGGCTTCTTGCGCATCTTGCCGCGGAAGTCGACGACATAAGGGTCTTTCGAAGGCCCGGCTCTCCGCTTGGGTCCGTCAAAAACATAAAGTTCGAAGATTTCATAGGCGATATCACCAACGAGGATGACGTTCTAAGGGCGGTAGAGGGGTGCGACGTCGTTTTTCACGCCGCGGCAGAGGTTGCTTACTGGGACAAGCTCAACGATCATCAGTTCAAGGTGAACGTGATGGGGACAAAGAACATAGTGGACGCCTCTCTTACCCACAAAGTTAAAAGGCTCATCTGTACTAGCTCCGTTGTCGCCATTGGTTTCAACGAAAAGGGTTTGGCCGACGAAACTACGGAATACAACCTTGAACCCTACAAGATAAACTACTGCGACACCAAGCATATGGCCGAACTCGAGGTGCAAAGGGGCGTGGCAGAAGGGCTCGATGCCGTCATCGTCAATCCCGCGGCGGTCTTCGGCCCGGGCGATCGGCGCCGCTTTCACGGACATCTTTACGGCGGCAAGGTATGGTCGCACATATTCTATGTCGGTGGCGGAATAGCAACGGTCGATATTGACGACGTTGTGGAGGGACATGTTCGGGCATGGAAGCACGGGCGAAAAGGCGAACGCTATATTCTCGCCAACGAGAACCGAACATTTAAAGAGCAGAGTGCTCTCATTGGCGCCCTTATGAACCGGCCTAAGCCTAAGATAAAGATCCCCTCATTCATTATATACTTGCTGGCCTACATTGCTTCGGCGGTCTCTTTCGTTACCGGCAAAAGACCATTCGTTACCATACAGATGGCAAAGTTCACCGAACACGAGCTATTCTATTCCAACGAAAAGGCAAAGAGAGAGCTGGGAATGCAGTTCAAACCCTTGAGCCAATCAATTGAAAACGCCATCGAATGGATGCGCGAGCACGGCCATTTAAAGAGTTAGGCCCTCCTAATTTTAAACTTGCCTTATAATATCATATTCTGATATTATATATCTATTATGAAATCAGGCGTCAAATTAGCTGTGGTCGTTGAAAGTATTATGGGGTTTGCCCCGCAGATGGGAGGCATCTTCTCCGCGGCCGAGCTTTCCAGCATGATAGCCGGGGGAAATGACCTCGTTAATCAGAGAATGATGAAAAATATTGTCGAAGCCGGTATCGTTTCTCGCGTTCTAAAGGGGCTCTATGTTACAAAGAATTGCGATCTTTGGACATTGTCGTCTCGCATTAGTGAGAACTCTTACGTTTCGATGGATTCGGCGCTGGCAAGGGCAGGGCTGACCGGATCCGTTCCGCAACGGTCGCTCTCGGTTATTTATACAGGCAAAAAAAGGACGGTCAAAACGCCGTCCGGCGCTATCCATTTTTATTCCATTTCACCGGATCTTTTCTTTGGTTTTTCAAAGCTTGCCAGCGGAACAAACCTTGCAGACTCTGAAAAGGCATATATTGACATGCTCTATTTCTACGTCAAAGGGGCTTCTTTTCTGATAGATCCGTTAAAGGATGTGAGCATTGAAAAGTTCAACAAGAAAAAGTTAATTGCATATCTTAAAAGATACAGGAACCCGAAGTTTGTTAAATTTGTGAAAGGAACTTTATGAACGACCGCGAGGAGCTTTTGCTGAAAGTCATTCATTTGATGTCCGAACATTTTAAGGACAGAATAGTTCTTGAAGGCGGCATGTTGCTCAGACTCTTGAATAGCCCGCGAACGACGCAGGATGTTGATTATCTCCTTGTGTCTGAAAGTTCAAAAAAAGAGCTCTCGGGGGAGATAAAGAGCGTTCTTTTGAAGCTCAAAGATGTCACGGTCAAAGACGTGAAACTGAATTCACGAGGGATCTTTATCGGTCTTGAAGGAAAGAACCAGCCTGATATTAAGGCGTTCCTCGAGATAAACGTGGTCACGGACCTTTTAAAACCGCCGTCAAGCATGTCGACGGTAACGCTGGCCGGAAGATATTCCATGACCGGCAGGGTGATCACCTCAATGGACCTTTCGGAGGCCTTTTCGCACAAGATAGCAGCGGCTCTGCAGAGAGACTCCATAAGGGACCTTTATGATATGACGATCTTTGAACCGTTGTGCGATATCGATATGGACGTGCTATGCAAGAGGCTCGAGAGCCTCTCCATAAAAAGGCAGAAGGAAAAGAAGGTGAGCTTGGCAGAAGCGGCGGAGATGTTAAGAAAAAGGGCAGACAACGTCACTCCAAAAAAGGTCGAGAAAGAATTAGGAGCATGGCTTCCCTTGTCGAGCCTTCGTGGAATGGACATGGTCATAAGAACTGCCGTGTTACGCGTGGTTCAGAAGATATAATTGTCCGATCAATCAAGGATATAATCGATTGAGCATCCTCGGAAAAGGTATCGTTTCGCGCACGTGAGGAGTGCCGCACATCCAGCCAACAATTCGCTCTAACCCGTAACCAAAGCCGGAGTGGGGGACGCTTCCGTATTTACGCAGGTCTAGATACCATTCAAATGCCTTAACAGGCAAATTGTGTTCTTTTAAGCGCGTAAGTAGCGTGTCGTAGCTCTCTTCGCGCTGGCTTCCGCCGACTATCTCGCCAAAACCTTCCGGCGCCAGCAGGTCCGCGCAGAGAGCGAGTTCGGGGTTGGCGGGATCGCGTTTCATGTAGAACGCCTTAGCTTTGGCCGGATATTTTTCAACGAACAAAGGTTTATCCAGCTCTTTTGTGATAAGCGTTTCGTCATCGGCGCCAAGGTCATCGTCTTCTTTTATATCGCTACCCAGTTTTCGAAGCTTTGCCACCGCCTCGGCGTGGGTCATCCGGTAGAACGGCGCCTGAATTTTTTCCAAAGGTTTGGGATCGCGTTCAAGTATTTTTAACTCATTCTGGTTCTTTTCAAGGACCGACTTGGCGATGAACGAGATGAGGTTTTCTTGTATCTTCAGGTTCTCATCGTGTTCCACAAATGCCGCCTCGGCGTCCATCATCCAGAATTCGGTTAAGTGCCTTCGCGTTTTTGATTTTTCAGCTCGGAAAACGGGACCAAAATCGAACACGCGTCCGTGGCTCATTATCGCGGCCTCGATATATAACTGCCCAGATTGCGAAAGATAGGCCTTCCCCATGTCGAAATAATTTATCTCAAAAAGTGTCGTTGTTCCTTCGCAGGCGGCAGGGGTGAGTATCGGCGAATCTATCTTTATGAAGCCGTCCTTGTTGAGATATTCGTAGGTGGCGTTGATAACGGTGTTGCGAACGCGCTGAATGGCCCACTGCTTGTTCGAGCGAAGCCAGAGGTGGCGGTTGTCGAGCAGAAAGTCGGGGCCGTGCTCTTTTTTGCCTATCGGGTATTCTTCGGACATGTGAACGAGTTCGATGTCCGTTATCTGCAGTTCATAAACTTCGTGGCGCGGATGTTTTGTGACGGTCCCGTGAACGATCACGGAGCTTTCAAGGGTCAGTTTGTTCCCAAGGTCCCACGTGCCGGATTCGACCTCTTTTTCGGAGATGACCCCCTGAATGAATCCGGAGCCGTCCCTTATCTGGAGAAAGCCGATCTTGCCCGAAAACCGCTTGTTGTAGACCCACCCTTTAATGATGGTCTTTTTGCCTAAATGCGGTGCTATTTGGGAGATGAATGTCTGTTTCATAGTTGGCCAGTCAGGCCAGCAATGTAAACAAGGCCAGCAAGGTTAAAAAATGATGGTAACTTTGCTGGCTTTGCTGGCTTGTAACTTGGCTGGCGATTATATGTTTCAAGTGGGAAATGTAAAGGGATTATTGGTAAGTCTAAACCCCGTAACTCGTAACTTGTAACTCGTAATTAGTGGAAAAACGAACAGGTCAATTGGCAACCTATTGAATTAACTGGTATTATTCTAGTCACGAATTACGAGTCACGAGTTACGCTCTTGGCACAGAACTTGCTTTATTCCCCTGTAGCTATGTCTTTATCCGGACTTATAGGGGGAAGCCTGCCGAGCCTGGACCTAGGAACGCTCGAAGGGGACATGTTTGGCCCCACATTTATGGGGACCACGCGTGCGAGCCCCTATGTGCCGGATACTTCCGCATCCTTTGACATTAACAGCGCCCTTTCTCTCAATTTTGGGCTTCTTAACTTTTTCAATTTTGACAAGATGATCGGCGATCCGGCCCCGGTCGGAAATTACGGAAGATTCTCGACCGGTGTGGATGAGATCCTTGCCAATTCCCCCTTTGCCGGTATTTTTGGCCTTACGCCTACCAGCAACCCCTCCGGGGGACCGTTGGCAACCAAAAGCCCCGGCGGCTATTTTCCGAAAACTAACGACCTCGATTCATACATGACGCCCACATCAGGTTCATCTCCCTACGCCCCGTCATTTTCACCTTCGTACACTTCCCCATACACGCCGTCATCCGGACCATCTGTCGTTTCACCCGGTACGACCGCTATTGTTCCGCCGCCTCCGGTAAACATGCCTTCGTTACAGCCCCAAAATTCTCAACCCCCGGCTGTTACGGCTTTCATTGACGGTTTTAATGGAAACAACGGAAAGAGTTTCGATAAACCTATAGCTTCGGCACACACGGAAAATATCGGTGGTACGGAATATACCGTGGTCAGACTTTCTTATGAAAAGGGAGTGTCCAAGGATATCAAAAACCCCAAAAATTTCATCGACAAAATAAATGCGGCCATAACAGCGAACCCAAGCCTCATAGTAGAAATAGACGGAAAGAGGTTCGGCGCCGGGGCCATTCCGGCCGAAAAGCTTAGCGCCGATACACATATTAAACCTGCATTAGAGGCGGCTTCTGTTCCAGTTGTAAAAGTCGACCCTTTAAAGCCGGACAAGACACTTACGATAGGCGGTGTGCAGTTTGCGCACAAAAAGTCTGATGAATTTGGTTCGAATTTCACGAATTCTCCTCACTATTATATTGAGGCTTCGAGAGAAGAAGGAGAAAGGGCGATAGCCGAACTTACAAGGAATGCCGGAACCAAGGAAGAGGCGTGGTTCTTCGTGAGGTACAGGGATGCCGAAGGACTTCACGAGAGATGGTTCGAAGTGGGGACCGCCGAAAGCAATCTGGAAGTTACCTACGATGACGCCGTTTTAAAAGCGTTGGAGAGTGATGCAAATGTTACGGTTTTGGCCAGCACCATTTATCATGATCATCCGCTCCAGAACGGCACATCTTACTACGAACCACCCTCAATTGCCGATGCCAAGGACAAGGGCGATATTCCATCGGCAAAGAAGTTCTTACAGGAACATCCGCCAACACCTGCCAGAGAGTCAGACTATAGGGTGATAGTCGGGAACGGTGTATATGTAGTGGATAAAAAGTTCACGCCCAATGGCTGGAGCTTTAGATATTTTGGGGTCAAGACCGCGGTGCCGATTCCCGCTTCCGCGTTAAAGGTACCGCCGACCGTTGCGACGGCTAGTGAGCCAGAACCGGCCCCTGCCCCTAAGCCAAAAAAGTCAGGTGAAGCAATTCTACCTGAATCAGCTGGTAAAGAAACGCCACCTAGAAAAGTCGCTGCTGTTCCAGAGGTACCTAAGGCCCAGAGGAAAGCAGATAAAATAATTAAGGCCATCAGAGATGCATTCGATGATATAAAAAGCAGAGGCGGTGCATTTGCCAGATTGGTCGATCCGGACTCACCCACTGCGGCTGATAAGCCCAAGCCATCTGAGTCTGGGACAATTCCAAGACCCGCAGATAGGCCAGGAGAAAAGCCACCTCCTCCGGTACCTGCTCCGAATACAGAAAAACCCAAAAGAGAAGAAGTGAACTTTACGCATAGCAAGGACCCTCTTTGGGTGAATACCGACGACACTGTTCATTACTCATTTGTGAGATCGCGCGCAGATGGCGAGGCCGATCTTAGAACATTACTGGATACTGCAACTCTTGAAGAGGGCTGGATATATCTTAAAGGTAAGGGAAAGGATGGCAAGGACCTTGAGGGCTGGTACGAAATTGCTCAAGGCTCAACGGATGAAACTGCAACGCTTCAATTTGATGCCGTGCTTGACGCATTGAAGGATTTCATGTCGGTCTCTGCTCTTTCAATCTATCATATCCATCCGCGTGGGGCTGACGGAGAAAATCCAATAAAATCAGAAACGCCTTCAGAGTTAGATCTTGAAGGATTATTCACCGCTATGGTTTATATAGAGAATGTTGTCGATCCTGGTACCGATAGCTTTGACATATCAAAGGCGTCGTTTGATTACAGGATCATAACTCCTTTTGGATCATATGAGCTAAGACCCGATTTTAAAATGTTCAAAGGAGATTATAAAAAATTTGCTGCACAGATAAATGGAAGGGATTTTATGCAGAAGAGGCTGCAGGCGGTCATTGACGGAGGCGATCCAGTATCTTCCGCCAGAGGATTTTCTTCAAAAATCAGTACAAAAGCGATGCCGGTTATTTACACGCCTTTAGAAAACCCAAAAGTCGTGACAGCAGCTGCCGCTGAGTCGGTTGAAACAGCGGACGCTGATGCGGTTGTTAAGCCTGCAGACCCGGTTAAATTCGGAGGTGATAGGTTTGCTCCGGCGCCAGATGATAAGCTCAGGATAAACAAAGGTAGTCATGAATATGTGAACGCTTCGGAAAATGAAGGGGTTGAGGCCATAAGAGCGTTCACAAAGACCGGAAATGTTGAAGAGGCATGGTATTATATTGCATATACTGACAAAGAAGGGGTGGCTCATACAAGATGGTTCGAATGCGGTATAAATCAAAGGGGCGGGAGCACGGGATTAGATGATGATTTCCTGACAAGGGCGATCAAGGACAAGAATATAGATATCACAAGAATAGCATTCTATCATAACCACCCCCTTGAGGATATAAATGTACCCTCCGGCAAATTGGCAGTTCAGTTCAATCCGCCGTCCAAGGATGATCTGGACGTGATCGTTGATAGGGAAAGGGCGTTCACAAAGGCAGGTTATAGTGGGCCGTTCGATTTCTACGCCGTGACCCACTACGGCGTTTTCGGAATGAGAGTTCCTGAAGATGCTGACAAGGGGCAACTACAAAGAGCCATCAGTTCATACAATATAGGTGTTGGCGGAAAATCATCGCTTGAGCCGCCGACCGAAAGCGTTGAGAAGATAAGATCGATGGGATTTTCCTGTTCGTTCGAATATTATGATCCCGGCGTAGGAAGCATCCTTGAAGATTATGCAAAGATCTATCCCGCTCTTTTTGCAAACAACAAGTTTATGGCTCAAACTTTATTAGGCGATATTGGAGCGAGGGGCTTTACGATCCCTGAGAATAAGGGGCGTTATTATCGGAGCCTAAAGGCCAGGTTAGCGGACCTTTCGAACGAATTGACGGAAACATATCCAACGCTCAAAGATATGCGTGAATTCTTTGAAAGGAACAGTGTTAAAATCGTCAAACAAAGGGATTCTGTAGCCAGAGCAAGATAACTATGCCTTTATTTTAACGCCATCTCTTCCAATGCCTTTATCTTGTCCCTTGCCTCGGCCGCTTTTTCAAAATCCAGTTTTTTGGCGGCGGCGAACATCTCCTTGCGCAGTTTTGCTATCTTCTTCGGAAGCTTGTTCGGGTCTATCGCCTCCTCTTCGGTGGCAAGCGAGACATAATCGGATTCATAGATAGAGTTAAGAATATCAGTTATCTCTTTTTTGACGGTCTCGGGCGTGATGCCGTGTTTCTTGTTATATTTTTCCTGGATCTTGCGGCGGCGGTTCGTTTCCGAAATAGCGCGTTTCATGGAGTTGGTCATCTTGTCGGCATAAAGAATGACCTCGCCGTTAATGTTCCTTGCGGCGCGGCCGAACGTCTGGATGAGCGAACGCGCGCTTCTTAGAAATCCCTCTTTGTCCGCATCGAGGATGGCAACGAGCGAGACCTCCGGCAGGTCAAGGCCTTCTCGCAGGAGGTTGATGCCGACAAGGACGTCGAACTTTCCAAGTCGCAAATCCCGGATGATGGCGATCCGTTCGAGCGTTTCGGTATCGCTGTGCATATATTTTGCCTTGATATCATTCTCCTGAAAATAACTCGAGAGGTCTTCGGCCATTCTTTTGGTGAGCGTTGTAACAAGCACTCGTTCACCTTTGTCAACTCGCGCCTTTATCTCTTTTTCCAGGTCCTTTATCTGGCCCTTGCTTGGCCTTACGATCGGCTTTGGATCTATGAGGCCGGTCGGGCGTACCACCTGTTCGGCAATGTTCTTGCCCGAGAGCTTCATTTCATATTCGGAAGGGGTGGCCGATGTGTAGATCACTTGTCCGACCCGCTTCTCGAATTCCTCGAAATTTAGAGGTCTATTATCGAGAGCCGAAGGAAGCCTGAACCCGTATTCTACAAGCGTGGTCTTGCGCGAGCGGTCGCCAGAGAACATGCCGCCCGTCTGTGGAACGGTTATGTGGCTTTCGTCTATGAAGAGTAAAAAATCCTTCGGGAAATAATCGAGCAGCGTTCTGGGCGGCTGGCCCTTTTTGCGGCCGTCGAGCCAGCGCGAATAGTTCTCTATTCCCTTGCAAAAGCCTATCTCTTCCATCATCTCAAGGTCGTAATTGGTGCGTTGCTTTATTCTTTGGGCCTCGAGTATCTTGTTCGAATGTTCGAGTTCTTTTAACCTCTCATTAAGCTCAATGCGAATGCCCTTTATGGCGACCTTCAGCCTTTCTTCCGGGGTGACGTAGTGGCTGTTGGGATATATCGCTATTTTATCGATCTCTCCCTCGGTCTCGCCAGTTAGATAATCTATCTCCGTTATTTTCTCCACCTCATCGCCGAAGAATTCTACACGAACCGCCTTAAGGTCCTCATAGGCCGGAAATATCTCCACCGTTTCGCCCCGAACGCGAAATGTGCCGCGGTGAAAATCTACGTCGTTACGCTCGTATCGAATCTCGACAAGTTTGGAGAGAAGGTCGTTTCGCTCAATATGTTCGCCCTTCTTGATATCGATGTGCATTGCCGAATAGGCGTCCGGCGAGCCAAGGCCGTAAATGCAAGAAACGCTCGCGACTATTATAACGTCGTTGCGGGTGAGGAGAGAATGGGTTGCCGAGTGGCGCAGGCGGTCGATGGCGTCGTTGACGGACGAATCCTTTTCGATAAAAAGGTCCTGCGCGGGAAGATATGCCTCGGGCTGATAATAATCGTAGTAGGAGACAAAATATTCGACGGCGTTTTGGGGAAATAGCTGTTTGAACTCCTGATATAACTGTGCGGCCAGGGTCTTATTGGGCGCCATTATGAGTGCAGGTTTACCGGTGTTGGCAATGACGTGGGCTATTGAGAACGTCTTGCCGGAACCGGTAACGCCCAAGAGTGTCTGATGTTTTTCGCCGCGCAGGACGCCCTTAGTGAGCATATCTATCGCCTGCGGCTGATCGCCTTTTGGCTCGAACGTTGTGGTCAGGCCAAACAATTCCCCCCCTTTGCCCCTGGGGTCAGGCTTGAATAATTTACTTTTCATCCAGTTGCCTCACGATACAGGGCCTGTAGTGTTTTTTGATATCATCTTCTATTGTTGCAAGGACCTGTTTTTGCGGACCGTCGTTCATTATATCTTTTTCCGCCCTATGGATCAATTTTGATATGCTTGATTGAGATCTTCTAAACTGTCTACCCACCTCTTTTGCCTTAAAACCCGCTATATTTCTGCAGATATAGGCAACCATGCACCTTCCCTTGACGCCGTTCCTTTCGTTGGTGGTCGATAAAATTTGGCTGTATGCGATGCCTGTTTGTTTTGCGACAATGTCCACTACTTCGCGAAAGGAAATTTTACGGTATTCAAAGTCGTTTTCACTGTTCTTTATGATGTCCTCCGCAAATTCTTCTTCCCCCAAAATTCTTTGATCTTTTAATGTGTAATATTCTTTTTTGTGACCTTCGCGTTTACCGTCGTTTATGAATTTTTGAAAGGAGAATACGGCGGCTTTGTGTCGACTGCCGAACAAGCCTAGCACATCGTTTGTTGAAACGATCTCTGCATCTTTCAGGTCAATGGTTTCAAGATAGGAGCTCCACGGCCATTCGGTCAAACGCCTTGCCAGTCCTGCGCGTATGGGATTTAATATTATATACCTAACCAATTCTTTTAAGTAGCTTTCTTTTTGACATAGGATCGCTTTGTATCTGCCCTGAAATAGATGGCCAACTCTTTTATTTTTGCGGTTGAAATATTGCGTATAGTTAAGCTGTAACGATTGCATTATCTTGGATAATGGGATTTCTCCGGTTTCAATAAGAAGGTGAAAATGGTTTGGCATCAATGCATAGGCATAAAGGATAAGTTTGAACCTCTTTTTGGCCTGCTGTAGGCGAAAAAGAAAATGTTCGTAATCTTTTTCGCAGGTGAATATTTTCTGACGGTTATTACCCCTGGCGATGACGTGATAAAGTGCGCCGGGGAATTCTATTCGGGGTTTGCGCGCCATAATTGCGGGGGAGGTTACGGCAATGTTCGACGCCTGTCAATTACAAATAGTGAATTATTCAAGCCTGACCCCCATATTCGTTGCGATCAATTTTGTGCGTCACATCTTTAACAACATTCTTGTCAAACAAAAAACCTTGCAAAAAAATCGGGGGGGGGGGG
>PCWZ01000059.1:0-2792 GCA_002796305.1 Deltaproteobacteria bacterium CG11_big_fil_rev_8_21_14_0_20_49_13 | reverse complement strand
GGGGGGGGGGGGGTAATATGCGACGCTAATGAAGAGCCAAACAAAGGAGATGTCAATGTTCAGAAAATTGCCCGTTGTCCTGCTGGTTGCAGTAGTGATGTTTTGCAGTTTAAATGTTGCGCAAGCAACGGAATTTGCGCCGCGTAAGGGTTTCTTGATCGGCCTCGGACCGACCGTGGGCGGCGAGACCAACGCCATTAAGCAGGTCGTTGGCGGTGCAAGGTTCAGATTGGGCGGTGGTCTGAATGAAAGTCTCTTGATCTACTGGGATAGTAGCTATTTCTTCACTAGAAAAAATGGCCTCGATTATGATGTAGTTCAGGAACAGGCTAAGGTGCAATATTTCGTATACGATAATTTCTACGTCAATCTTGGCGGAGGATTTAGTAATGGTTCGGTCAGCGATAGTTCCACAACTGGCGGCGTGATAACAACGATCGAGAAATCAAAGTTTGGTTTCGTTATCGGAGGCGGCGCCGGTTATGAATTCAGGCTAACGAAGCACTTCGTTATGGCTCCGGAAGTAACATTCGATTACAACCGCATCCATGGCCTAAATTATTATCTTCCGGCAGTTTACCTGCATTTGGGATGGTATTTTTAAAATCTCATAGGAACTATCCAGACATTCGGGATTCCGAATTGAACATTTGAGTACACAAGGGTCAGGCTTGAATAATTCACTTTTCATCTATTTTACCTTTTAACCTTCCACTCCGTCGTTCCGTCCGGTTTGTCCTTGAACTCGACGCCCATATCAGTCAGCTGTTTTTTTATGGCGTCGGCCGATGCAAAGTCTTTTGCCTTTCGTGCGGTGGCGCGGTCGGCGATGAGGGTTTCTACTGCCGCGGTATCAACGCCCTTTGAGGATGTGGCGATATTCTTGCGGCGATTCTGGTACCCTTGCGGTTCGCTTCCAAATATCCCGAAAATGGCATTAAAGATGCCGGCGATCTCATGCCATTTGGAGGAGATCTGGCGAGTGAAGTCGGGGGATCCTTCGGTCGCTTTGGCTCCTTCAGGATGACAGGCGGTATCCAGATATTTATTTGTGAGCCTTACAAGCTCAAATACAACGCCGAACGCGCCGGATGAGTTAAGATCGTCATCCATGAAGTCGGTTATCTTCTTTTCAGCCGCGTTTAAAGCTTCCGCCAGCTCTTTTTCCGGCGGTGTTTTTCCTGCCTCCTGCTTCTTGCTTCCTGCTTCCAGCTTCGGCATCCTTGCCGCCATCTCATAGAACCTGTCGACCGCCACCGCCGCCTCTGAAATAGCCGCATCTGTGTAGTCGATGGCGGAACGGTAATTGCTCGAAAGCAGGAAATATCGCACCGCCTCAAAGTCGTGGCGCTTTCTTATCTCCCTTATCGTCAGGAAATTACCAAGACTCTTGCTCATCTTTTCGGCGTTGATATTTATGAAACCGTTGTGGAGCCAGTATTTGACGAACTGGCAGTCGCATGCGCCTTCGGCCTGCGCTATTTCGTTCTCGTGGTGAGGGAAGATGAGATCACTTCCGCCGCCATGGATATCAAAAGGTTGCCCCAGATATTTAGAGCTCATGGCCGAACACTCGATATGCCATCCCGGTCTGCCTTTGCCCCACGGTGACGCCCATTCGGGTTCGCCGGGTTTGGAGGCCTTCCAAAGAGCGAAGTCCAATGGATCGTTCTTTTCTTCATCAACGCTCACGCGCGCGCCCGATTCGAGGTCCTCTATGTTCTTGCCGGAAAGTTTTCCGTAAGAAGGGAACTTGCGCACACTAAAATAGATGCCGCTCTTTGTCTGATAGGCAAGACCCTTATCGAAGAGCTTCTGTATGGTCGCTATCATTTCGGGGATATGGTCCGTTGCGCGAGGCTCGATATCGGGTCTTAAATTTCCCAAGCCCGCCATATCTTCCGCATATTCCTTGATGTAAAATTCGGCCAGCTCTTTCCAGTTGCGTCCTTCTTTGTTCGCCCGATTGATTATCTTGTCGTCGATGTCGGTATAGTTCTTCGCGAACTTTACCTTGTAACCATTGAACTTCAGGTATCTAACGACCATGTCGAACGCCACGGCCGCTCTGGCGTGCCCCATGTGGCATGAATCGTAGGCGGTGATGCCGCAGACGTACATGTTCACGTTGGGCGGGTCGATGGGCGTAAATTCGACGATCTTCTTGGTTAAGGTGTTATATATTTTCATTGACTATAATGATTAGAGATATATTCCGATCATGTCAAGCCCCTCGATATAACTAGGGGCAAGGAGGTTCTTATGGAATACAGGTGTTGCAAAGTGGTCAAAAGCGTAGCCGCAAGGTTAGATGCCGGTGACGACCTTCTTTTATCGCTTAAAAAGATGGCGGAAGAGAATAATATAAAGGCCGGTTATTTTACCGTGATAGGCGGGCTCAAAAAGATAGCCTGCGGGCTTTATGAAGAGGGGAAGTATAAGAACATCGTAAAAGAGGCGCGTCATTGTTTTGAGCTTCTCTCCGCCGCCGGGAACATTACCATAAAAGAGGGGGGCGTTCTTGTTCACTCGCACATCTTTGCAACTGACGAAGAAGAGGGAATGGGCTTTGGCGGGCATTTAATGGAAGGGACCGTTGTTTCTCCATTTGTCGAGGTCTTTATGCAGGAGGTCGATATTGAGATAGGCCGGACGTTCGACCCTCAAACCAATCTCTGGCCGATGAAATTTTAGTTAAATGGGTCTTCGCGGATATGAGTGGGTGATTTGAGGGCATTTATGCCGATAGGCTCATAACATTTTTGGGTAAGTAAAAAATGATGAATACATTG
>PCWZ01000058.1:1022-10096 GCA_002796305.1 Deltaproteobacteria bacterium CG11_big_fil_rev_8_21_14_0_20_49_13 | reverse complement strand
TTTCTTATTCGATATATTAACAGATGACCCATGTCTGACCGCTTCTTCCTGTCACCCTGTCCCGCAAATGACCCACTCAAATCCGCGAAGAGCCTATTTAAATAGACCCTTCTTTCTTCAACAGCTCTCTCTTCCTTTTCAGGCCGCCCATGGTAAATCCGCCGAGTCCGTTCGCGGCGACGACCCTGTGACATGGTATTAGAACCGGCAGAGGGTTCTTTCCGCACGCGCTTCCAACCGCCCTGCATGCCCTGGGAGAACCGATCCTTTTTGCAAGCTCGCCGTAGGTGACGGTCTTGCCGCGAGGTATCTTGATCAGCTCCTTCCAGACGCGTTTTTGAAATCTTGTCCCGGAAAGTCCTTCAATATCTGATGCCGAAATCTTTGAACTCACCTTTTGCCTCCTCCCAATTTTCATCGACCCTTGTTACATGTGCCGAAGGTGGGCCATTGTTGCACCACGCCACAAATCTTTCGAGCGCGCTTTTTTCTCCCTCTGCAACGGTCTCAACTCCGCCATCTTCATTATTTCTCACCCATCCCGTCAGGGAAAGTTCTTCCGCCGTTTTTTGCGTATGGGCCCTGAAAAAGACGCCCTGAACGCGGCCGGTTATTTTTAGGTGCACGCGGCGCATATTGGTGAACCCACCGCTACATCGCTAATGGGTAATCGTCAAGTGGAAAGAACCGGCCAAAGCTCCCATAAATATTAACAATATCATATAGTTGTAAAAAAGTGAAAAAATGCAAAAAAAGTTAGCAACTTTTTTATACGCCTGCCGATAAGGTTAGTGAAATGAAAGAAACGACCAAATCTGCCGTCGTGAAAATAGTTAGCAACTTTTTCGGCTTTCTGCCGAAAATAATAATAGGAGAAGGAATATCTCTATAGGAGGGATCATTTATGGCAAATCCGATCAGTGCAAAGAAAGCAACATTAACAATTCCAAGATCGCCTGGCTATGAAAAAGTCGTTAAGGAGATGTGTAAAAGCGCCAACGCCGGCTTTCAAGCGCAGTGCGGCGCATACAAAAAGGGCGCGTTGGATAGCTATAATGGTTTCATGCAGAACACTGAGAAAGGCATGAAATTCATCTTTGACACGCTCAAGGGCGGAAAGCTCAACGGGACGACCGTTGAGGATTTTGCCTCTATTCAAAAGGCGGTTAAAGCATGCAAAAAACTACCTACTTCACTTACAGAAGATCTTTTTACCCCCGAAAAAGCCCCGGCAATCTTCGCGAACCTTCAGGCCTGTGTTGATGGCATAGCAAAGGCAAGGTTTGTTGCGGCAGCAGTTGTTCCACCTCCGGCACCCGCTGTTGTTCCAGCACCCGCTGCAGAAGAGAAAAAAGATGATACTAAAAAGGCCGAGGATGCCGCCACGGTTCCACCGGCAGCAGAAAAGGCCAATGCCTTAGAGGCCCTTCCTGCGATAGGTCTCGGTGAATTAATGGAGTCGTTCCTGATGGATTTCGGAAAGTCGATGGGAACCGATTATTCAAACGCCGTGGCAATGTTCCAGCAGGGCGAAGAGAAAAAGAGCTGGAAATATGGTGCGGTCTCGGCGGATATGAAGGCGATAGCCGCAAGGGCACTTGGAAAATATACGCAAATGTATGGTGATCTAAAGGAGCTTAATGCCCTTCGGATACCTTTAACGGTAAAAGTAGATAACGTAGCTGTAAAGATAACCGATATAGCAAAGGGAGACGCGCCGGAGGCTTCAAAAGCCTACGATGCCATGATGGCAGAGGCTGGAAAGGTCTATGATGCCTATCTTGCCCACGCCAAAGAGGTGCTCGACAAAGATCCAGTGAACGTACCGGGCAACAAGCTGGACTTTGCAAAGGCCGAAAACGGGACGCAGGTTGTTGCCATGCTGAAGACCTTCGAAGCATCCGTTAAAAAACAATATGAAGAGTTAAGCGCGGCTAAAAAGAAATCGCCCGTTCCGTTCCCAAAGGAGCTTGCAGCGAGCATAAACGCCCTTCCTGCAACAGAAGCGGAATGGATGGATAATATCGCCAAGCCGGCGGTCCAGAAGTGGCTGGACAGAAATGACCAGTTCATTCTTCAGCAGAAAGATTTTGTTACTAACTCCGTGCTCAGCGCCAAGAATGTTGACGATTTCAAGAAGAACTTAAGTATTTTAGTGAATGGAATTAATGGAGCGATTCTTGCAAGAAATATAAATGTGAGTAATGAACTTACAAATGCCCGTATGAGTGCGGATGAGGTCGTTGCCGGAATTGTTTATCAGGCTCCCCCAGAGTGGAATCCTAATTTTGATTCAAAAAAGAATGCTGTAAATCTTGGGCTGTGGTTAAGGCTGCAAGCGGTCAGGGAAGAAACGACAGTCGATGCTCTCTTAGCAGCCATGCGGTACAAGTCAGGAAGTAGACAAGACGCTGACGGATCTCCGGCATGGATGAACTATAAAGAGTTTATTATCGCAGCAGGAGGCATAAAATCATATACCGATTATAAGAATATTGCCGGTCCAGCAAAAGCATATATAGCTGGCAGTCAAGCGCCCGGTGTCACTAACTCGTACGATGCCAGACCACAGGGCGGTTCGCTTGGGGTTGGCGTTGCTGCAAGCAAAGTGGTCGGCAAAATAGGTGACCTTGCATTGGTAATAAATGGAGGTGTCGAATCAAGAACAAAGCTTTCATCCAACGGTCTTCCTGGATACGGTGATCTTGTCGGGACCGAGAAGGAGGGGAGCGGAAACCAGCTAGGTATTACTGCTAATGTAGGTGCCGCCTATGGAACTAACGTTTTTGGAAAGAAAAGGAATAATCTATATCAGTTTGCACTGGGCGCGTTCGGCGGAAATATAGGCATAAATTTCAAAGTGATGCATTTTGTTGATCCAAATGTCTGTATTGTTGCCGGTGGGGAATACTACTATGGTAATTTCAAGCCGCTTGCCGACGGTGATAGGCTACTGCCTTCTCATGCGCATTCGATCTCTTTAGGCGCATGTTTCTTCCCAGGTACTGATAGCGTGAAGATTGATATTGGCGCCAAATTGGCTGGAAATAAGGACAATCCGCTATCTGCGGCGGTGACTGCAAGCGCAGGTATCATGGTAGATGTGTCGGATGACGGGTGGGCGTTAGGGGTAACCGACAAGATAGGTATCCCATTGAGGACCAATATTGGCCGCGACTGGTCTCCGATTCTCAGTAATACATTGGAACTAGCTGCTGGCAATGAAGATCCCGACCCCACTGTAAAGAATGTTAGAATGGGTGTTCGTTGGAAACAGAATCTCTTTAAGGGCATAACAGGTGGAGGTTACGAAGAGAAACTTGTTAGTAAGGACGACAGGCTCACGGTATTCGGTGCATTTGATATATCCTTCACAACATCATTCGCCCTTCATCTGAGCGGTGAGATTGGTGGAGCCATAAGGAACATTCCTGGTATTACAGACGATAACCGTTTTATATATGATGTGGGCATCGGCCCTAAAGTGTCTTGGTAAGTTTTAATATTTTTTATAGAAGTATAAAAAGAAAAGAAAGGGTTAAGGGATATGAAGAATAAAATCGTTAGGTTGACAGGGCTCGTGGTCTTATCCGCATTTCTTTGGGCATGCGCCGACGGTTCTATGCCGGCGACTCCAACGCCTCCGCCTCCACCGGCGCCTACGCTTACCGCGCAGGCAGTGGTCCCCGGCGGTACCGCGTACCAGAACATCTCTCTCGACACGAGCGCCGGCACCAACAGTGCAAGCCTTACTGTCGTGAGCGGAAGCAGCGTTGAGATCAGATGGGACATTAAGGGCGTTTCAACCGCCGAACTGACATCCACACCGGATGTTCTGGGCGGTGCGGTCGTTCTCGAGATAGAAAAGGGAGCGGCAACTGATAAGACAGGGACCTCAAGCGGTTCGCAGTTCGTTCCCGGTCTTACAAGCGACGTCACCTTCACCATCAAGGCCACGGCCGTTGGTGCTAAGGAAGATGACCCCGTTTCAGAGGTTACCGTTACCATTCAGGTAGCCGTTACCCCGGCGCCCGTAGAACTGGCCATTAATAAATTCGATGCCACACCTTCGCAGGTGCAGGCAAACGGTATTTCCAAGCTCTGCTGGGACGTTTCTCCCGCGGATTCAAAGGTCACGATAAAGGACGACGCCGGAAATTATCTGGTGCCGCAGGCATTGCCCGAAGAGGAACCTGCCGAAGGGGAACTTGAGGCCAAGGCTTCTATGGTTGAGGCCGAAGAAGGAGATGTTTCTATCGAAGAACCTGCAGTTGAGATCCCCACGTTCGAAGCGGTAGGATGCTTCGACGTTACGGTCAATAAAGATACCAAATTCACACTTTCCGCAATGAGCGCCGACGGCCAGACCCTTACACAGGATGTTATGGTCGCTATCGCCGCTACGGAATTTAACGTGGTCTCTTTCACGGCCAACGGTCAGGAAGGGACGTTCCTCATGGAAAAGGCGGGCGAGGTAAGGCTTTCATGGGAAGTTATTCCCGAAGGTGCCACGGTAACGATCGATAACGGTATCGGCGAAGTTGCCGTAAAAGACATGGTAACGGTGAGCGTTGAAGAAACCACTACATACACACTTACGGCCAGCTTTGGAGATCAGATAGGGTCAAAACAGGTAACAGTTAATGTAGGGACACTTGGAGGAAAGAAAGAAGAGCTCTCCGTAGCCCTCTCTAGCAGCGCCAGCGAGATATTTGCCGGCGAGGCCGTGAAGATCGCATGGGCGGTTAAGGCGGCGGACGGTTCCTCAATTGACAATGCCAGCATCACTTTGAACGGTGAGCCGGTCTCCGGCAGCGACGTTACGATAAAACCCATGGCGACGACCAATTATGTCGTTGAGGCCTCGACCGGGAACGGCGATGCCAGAAGTAATTCTGTTACCATTGCAGTTCGCAGGTGGAACGCAAATGAATTGGACAGTAAGTGGGCTAGTATAGGTGTTGTTTCCGACAAGATGGTCCTGATGGGATCGTATTCAAATCCACCGTCTGCGATCAAGTTCGGAAGACTTATCGACAGCATCGGTTTTGAAAAGGTCACCTATGATTTTTCATCCGATTTTGCAAAACTTTATTTTGGTTCTTACCAAAAAGATAAATTGGGCGCTTATGGGCAGTTCCCTGTTAATGCGCTTACAAAAGATCCTTCGTCGGCCCGTATTTACGGTGCGACGGCTGGTGGACTGATCTATTCAGATGATACTGGTAAGAGCTGGGCAACGGTAGAGATACTCGTGTTACCCAAGAAACTTTCTTTTGCGTCAGCTGAGCGCAAATCTTGCAAGGGTGGCGTTCAGATTGGTGACAAGAGCGGTAAGAACAGCGTCGCAAATATTGCACAGATCTGTGATATAGTCGTTGATGGTAGCAGAGTTGTTATGGGCACCGATATCGGGCTCATATATATAGACGATGTCGATGGCTATATGTCCAAGAGGACATGTATCCAGGGACTTCCCGAAAAGGGGGAATGTTCCAAACAGAATGCTTTAGCGCTTACGGTGGTCAATGACCTCGCAAGTTTTGGCGGTGCAATATATGCTGGGACTGAAAAGGGTGTTTGGATAAGCACAGACAAAGGCGAATCGTGGGCCGAGTTTAACGGCGGGGGTATCGGTAGCGGAACGGCGGTCTATGCGCTTGCCATCGGAAAGAAGCTGATCTATGCCGCAGGTCCGGAAGGTGTTTTTGCCTCCGAGCTGACGGTTGGCGGCGCCGACTGGAAAAAGACGGGTGATATCAGCGAAGATGCCGGCGCGGTCTATTCACTGGCGGTCGAGGGTAGCAATATATATGCCGGAACCGAAAAGGGCATTTATGTCTCTCACAACGCGGACGATGATTGGGCGGATATATCCGAATCGATGGGTTCATCCCCCGCGGTCTACAGCGTTGCAGTTAACAAGAATAATTCAATTGTGAGCATTTACGCGGCGACAAGCGCCGGCGCGTTCAGCTCAACAGGTTCGGTAGCTACTCCGATGGCAGAACTCCCGAAGGTCGAGACGGCTCCCGAAGTGACGAATAGCGCGATAGATTCATTAAAAGCGATGTTTTAGTTCGAGTCCTTGAAAAGGGTTAAGGAAAACCCCGCGGAAGGCATAAAGCCCCCGCGGGGTTTTTTGTTACCTAAATTTTCCGCTTGCAAGTCACCTAAACTAGCCTATAAACTCCGCCGCATGACCAATCAAATATTAGAACTTGCGCAAAAATATCAGAAAGATACCGCGCAGTTCCTCATAGATATCGCATCCATAAAGTCACTTTCCTGCGGCGAAAGGGCTGTTGTAGAACGTATCGCCAGGGAGATGAAGGAGGTCGGGTTCGACAAAGTCTGGACCGACGGGCTTGGAAGCGTTGTCGGTCAGATAGGGAACGGCAAAAAGAAGATAGCATTCGATGCCCACATCGATACGGTAGATGTCGGCAACAAGGACCTCTGGAAATTCGAACCCTTCAAGGCCCACGAGAAGGATGGAAAGGTGTGGGGGAGGGGTGTTGCTGACCAAAAAGGGGGCATGGCCTCGATGGTCTATGCCGGAAAGATAATCAAAGAGCTTGGGCTTGCCAAAGACGCCACCGTTTACATGGTAGGTAGTGTCATGGAAGAGGATTGCGACGGCCTCTGCTGGCAGTATCTTATAAAAGAAGAGGGCCTGAAGCCCGATGTTGTGGTTTTGACGGAACCGACTAGCCTTAATGTCTACAGAGGCCACCGCGGGCGTATGGAGATAGAGATGACCGTTACCGGTCTTTCGTGTCACGGAAGCGCGCCGGAGCGTGGCGATAACGCCGTTTATAAAATGGCCCCCATCATAAAGGGAATAGAAAAACTCAACGATAAGTTAAAAAGCGACGAATTCCTGGGAAAGGGGACAGTTGTGGTCTCGCAGGTCTCGTCGGTAGGTCCCTCGCTCTGCGCGGTGCCGGATAAATGCAGTATCTATCTCGATCGCAGGCTCACATGGGGAGAGACCGAAAGCTCGGCCATTTCAGAGCTTCGCGAAGTGGTCGCAGACAACGGAATTTCGGCAGAGATAGTCGTCCCCGAATACAGAAGCGAGGCATATACAGGAAAAGTTTACCCCACCAAAAAATATTATCCAACATGGAAGATAGCCCCTGATCATAAGGCCGTTGTTACCGCAGAAAAGGCCTGTGTGGAGCTCTTTGGCGTGAAACCCAAGACCGACAAGTGGACGTTCTCGACGAACGGCGTTGCCATAATGGGTATGCATGACATCCCGTGCATAGGATTCGGCCCCGGGAACGAAGAACAGGCGCACGCGCCCAACGAATGGACACCGGTTGAGCATCTGGTAAAGGCCGCGGCATTTTACGCAGCGTTCGTTCGCTCATGGTGAGCCTGTCGAACCATGAGCGAAAGTTTAATTCCAGGGCATCTCTAAGAACCTGCTTGTTCTGTCATTGCGAGCCCCGAAGGGGCGCGGCAATCTCCCGCAAACACTTGATTTAGGGAGATTGCTTCGGTCACTACGCTCCCTCGCAATGACACGCCAATGGTTTTTTAGAGGTGCCCTCCAGTTCATCCTTCGACAAGCTCAGGATGAGCGACATCAGGAGAATATATGAACTTCAAAGGAAAGCATTTCATTGCCGAACAGGATTGGACAAAACCGGAGCTCGACCGGATGTTCGAGGTTGCTTATGAGCTGAAGGAGAAGAAGAAAAGGGGCGAGATAACCGACTGGCTCAAGAACCAGACGGTGTTCATGATATTCTTTGAACAGTCTACCCGAACGCGCAACTCCATGGGCTGCGGAATAACTCAGCTTGGTGGCAACTCACACGATCTGACGCCTGACAAGATGCAGCTCTCTCACGGTGAGACCGCCAAGGATACCGCCCTCGTGCTTTCCCGTATGGGTCACGCCATTGCGTGCCGCAACTGTTTTTACGGCATCGGCAATAGATACCTGCGCGAAATGGCCGAATGGTCCGATATCCCCATCATGAGCCTTCAGGACGATCTTTATCATCCAATGCAGGGCATTGCCGATCTTATGACCATTCAGGAAAAGTTCGGGAAGAATTTAAAGGGAGTTAAGGTGACCATATCATGGGCCTATGCAACGTCCCACGCAAAGCCCCTTTCGGTTCCTCAGTCGCAGATACTTCTCTTCCCGCGCTACGGGATGGATGTGACGGTCGCGGCCCCAAAGGAGTTCCCGCTTCTACCTTCTTTCGTTGAACAGGCGCGGATGAACGCAAAGGAGAACGGCGGTTCCATCAGGTTCGTGGATAATATGGACGCAGGGTTCGAAGGCGCACACATCGTCATTCCAAAGAACTGGGGCGGATTTGCTCACTTCTCCAAGTGGGAAGATAGCGATGCGCAAAAGAAAGAGATGAAAGCGAACCTGGAAAAGCATAAGGACTGGATCTGCGACAAACGCAGGATGAGCCTTGCAGATAAGAACGTAAAATATATGCACGCTTTACCTGCAGATCGTGGTAAAGAGGTGACGGACGAGGTGATAGACAACGAAAAATGGTCCATCATCTATGACGAGGCCGAGAATAGATTACACACGGCAAAGGCAATAATGGCATTAACAATGGGGGGTACAAAATGAACAAGAAAAGATGGGCAGCGGCTAGTATCGCGGTATTCATTACGGCTATGGCACTGGAATTTATATTCAACAAGTTCTGCCTCAAGGCGGCATATTTGGAGGTCGCGAACCTCTGGAGACCCGAGGCCGAGATAATGAGGCTCATGCCTGTTTACTGGGTCGCGGCCTTTATAGTTTCGTTCATCTTTGTTTATATATATTCCAAGGGATATGAAGCAAAGCCGAATGGAGCGCTCGAAGGGCTTCGCTTTGGTCTCTGGTTCGGTCTTTTTGTGAACCTCGGCATGGTTTCGGTGACATACGTAACAATGCCTATTACGCCAAGGCTTGCCATCGACTGGCTCGCAACGGGAATGGCGGAATATCTTATTGTGGGAGCGGTCGCAGGGTTGATATACAAGAAAAGTGCGTGAGTACGTAAGCGCTTAAGGGCACCTCTAAAAACCTGCTTGTTCTG
>PCWZ01000058.1:176-1004 GCA_002796305.1 Deltaproteobacteria bacterium CG11_big_fil_rev_8_21_14_0_20_49_13 | reverse complement strand
CGCGGCAATCTCCCGCAAACACTTGATTTATGGAGATTGCTTCGGTCACTACGCTCCCTCGCAATGACACGCCAATGGGTTTTTAGAGGCGCCCTTAAGTGTGTAAGTAAAAAGAATGGTTAAAATTGATCTCAATTGGGCGTTAAGTGAGGCGCAACGGTGTCTTCTATGCGATGATGCGCCCTGTTTTTGCGGGTGCCCCGCGGGGGTCAACCCCAAAAGGTTCATAAGAAAACTTCGCTTTGGAAATATCAAGGGAGCTATTCGGGAACTTCGAGGCGTCAACGTCCTGGCCGGCTCCTGTTCGTACATATGCCCCTGCCAGAACACCTGCATGGGTAAGTGCACGAGCGAAAAATTGAGCGAGCCTGTCAATATAATCGGCATCCAGCGCGCGATATGTGAATGGGAACTTGCGAACGGGATGGTAGAGCCCGAAAGTTCGAGCGGCACCGGCGCAAAGGTGGCGATAATCGGGAGCGGGCCGGCGGGTCTTGCATGTGCCGCCGAGCTTGCGAATCGCGGTCATCTTCCGGTCGTTTTTGAAAAGGGTCCCGCCGTCGGCGGAATGCTCAGGCAGGTGATACCCGATTTCAGGCTTCCAACCAAGATGCTCGATCTTGAAATAGAGTTCGTTAAAAAATTGGGCGTTGAATTTCAGACAGGAAAAGATGTCTCATCGCCTTCAGAGCTACTTAAAGATGGGTTCAAGGCCGTATTTATCGCCAGCGGTCAGGGCGCTTCTAAAAGGTCCGGCCTGAACGGTGAAGAGAAGAACGGAGTCTATCAGGCGCTTGATTTTCTAAAAGAGGCGAAGCTAAATGCGTG
>PCWZ01000058.1:0-154 GCA_002796305.1 Deltaproteobacteria bacterium CG11_big_fil_rev_8_21_14_0_20_49_13 | reverse complement strand
GGGCGTGGCGATCTCCCGAACACGGGGGATTGCTTCGCCGACGCTCGCAATGACCACGCGTTTGTAGGTAAACGCGCCATCGTTATCGGCGGCGGCGATACGGCGATCGATTCGGCGCGTGTCCTTGCAAGGCTTGGGGCAAAGGTCATTATGG
>PCWZ01000057.1 GCA_002796305.1 Deltaproteobacteria bacterium CG11_big_fil_rev_8_21_14_0_20_49_13 | reverse complement strand
GTTAGAAATAACTGCCGGCGTAGAACCGCACCCTCTCCACGTCACTTATCCAAAACCACCCAATCTCCTCCAAATGAGTCCGTCTTGTGGGTTTTGTGGGTTCGTCTTGTGCAAATGAGTCCGTCTTGTGGGTTTCAAATGAGTCCGTCTTGTGGCTTCAAATGCGTCTTGTGGGTTCGCCGGCTGGGTTCGAATCTGACGCTCGAACAAAAAATGACCCCGAATGCCAAAAGGCATCCGGGGTCATTTGTGTCGGGGCGAGAGGATTCGAACCTCCGACCACTTGCACCCCAAGCAAGTGCTCTGGACCAAGCTGAGCTACGCCCCGCTACAAATCGTCGTTTGATCTATTTCCGCAATTCTGTCGTACACCACTGAAGCTCTGACTTAAGCTTTTCAAACACCTTCTTCATATTCGCAGGCGTTCCACCCTTTGAAGGAGCAGCTACCGCTACCTTTTTCTCGGGTTCGGTTCCGAGCGCTAACTGCTCTTCTTCCGGCCTGGCGCCAGAGGCGATCTTTAACTGATCTTTCAGGTGCTGCCTTGCGCCGTTGATCGTGAACTTCTCCTCGTAAAGAAGGTGTTTTATCGCCATCAAAAGCTCTACGTCTTTGCGCTTGTAAAGCCTCTGGTTACTCTGCGACTTAACGGGCTTTATATCGGGAAATTCCGTCTCCCAGTAGCGAAGGACGTAGGGCTTTACCTCCAAGAGCTCCGCGGCGTCACCTATGCGGAAATACATCTTGTCCGGTATCGCCTTTTGCTTCGACATTATTCACCCTCTTTGTTAAGAGCCGACTTTAAAACCTGGCTCGGCCTGAAAGTCAAGACTTTACGGGCTGTAATCTCGATCGACTCACCCGTCTGAGGATTTCTGCCGACTCGCGGACGTTTTTGTCTCACAACAAAATTTCCAAAGCCCGAGATCTTGATCTTTTCGCCTTTCGAGAGTGTGTCTTTCATTGTGTCAAAGACGAGCTCGACGATGTCGGCCGACTCTTTCTTGGAGAATCCGATCTTTTCGTAGATCTGTTCCACTATTTCTGCCTTGGTCATAAAACCTCCTTTTGTTATCTTACTTCCGCCCCCAGTTTACCTTTAAGATACCCTATAAGTTTAGTATGGGTATCGTTAACCTCTTCATCGGTGAGAGTTCTTTCAGGATCGGAATAAATAACGGCGAACGCAACGCTCTTCTTGCCTTCAGGTATCCCCTTCCCCTTATAGACATCAAAAGGGAGCGAATCCTTGATAATATGGCTCTTAAACTCTTCTATAGAACCTTTTATGCCGCCAGCCGGGACATCTTCGTTCAAAAGAAGAGCAACATCTCTTCTCACGCTGGGGAATTTTTCCAATGGCTTAAAACTTCTCTTTTCCTTGGATAGCGCGGCGATAAGGAAGTCCCAATAAATATCGAAAACGTAAATCTCTTCCTTTATATCCCATCTTTCGTTGACCGCCGGATGCAAAAGTCCGCAAAATCCGATCTCGTGGTCATTGGCGTAGATCAAAGATGTGGCCTGAGGATGCATGAAAGAAATATCCGTAAGCGGCCTGAATTCAATATTGGATATTCCAAGGTGTTTTAAAAGTCCCTCACATGTACCCTTGATGTCGTAGAAATCTACCGGAGCATCTCTGTAGGACCAGTTGAGCTGCGACCTTGAACCGTAAACAAGTCCGGTCAGCTTTTTTACCTCGCCATCTTTTAAGAAAACAGGTCTGATCTCGAAAAGTCTTAGCGCAGTCTGGCCAAGGTTCAGGTTGAGACGTAAATTATTAACTAGACCCGATATAAGCGACGTCTTCATCGCTGAAAATTCCACGCCCAACGGGTTTTCGATGGTATATGGGATTTCCTTGGTGAACGGTTCCAGCTCGGTAGGCGAACAGAATCCGTAATTTATTGCCTCATAAAAGCCCGTGGCGTTCAAGAATTCTCTGGCACCTGTCATCCGGTCGTGCCCGCTCGGTTTGATAAGTGACTCCATTGAAAGGAGAGGCACAGATACCGGTATCTTGTCAAAACCGTATAGCCTTGCCACCTCTTCAATAAGATCGGCACTGCGCGTTAGGTCGGGCCTGAACGTGGGTATAGTACAGGTATCGCCGGTTACAACTATACCCAAATTCTTAAAGCATTTCTTTATATATTCAGCCTTAATGCTTATTCCTAAAAGCCTATTAACTTCTTTGAAGTTAAGCCTTACCTTGATGGGATGAAGCTTTTTGGGATAAACATCAATATGATCTGTTGTGGGTTCCCCGCCTGCGATCGAAACGATGAGAGAGGCGAGCCGGTTCATGCATTGAACCGTGGCGCTCGGATCTATCCCCTTTTCAAACCTTCTGGAAGATTCACTTGGTAGTCCCAAACGTTTTGCCGTGCGCCTTACGGAGACAGGGTTAAAGCAGGCGCTCTCAAGTACTATGGTGGTAGTATCCGGCTTTACCTCTGAATTGGCTCCGCCCATCACCCCGGCCAACGCGACCGGACCTTCTGCGTCGTTTATTAAAAGGTCTTCTTTGAGTATCTTTCTTGTGATGCCATCGAGCGTAACAAAGTCGATGTCTCTCTTTGGGGTATCAACTACTATCTTTTTCCCGCGAATGAAGCGGTGGTCAAATGCGTGGAAAGGCTGTCCGGTTTCAAGCATTACATAGTTAGTGGCGTCAACGACGTTATTTATGGAACGAATACCGCAGGCCCCAAGTCTTTTTGATAACCATTCTGGAGACTGTGCAATTCTAACTCCATCTATCACTTTCGCAGCATATCTTTGACACCGTTCCTTGTCCTTTACCTCTACTGTTAAATAATTATTGACCGATTTTCTTGACCCTTCTCTTTTCTTTCCTGCCTCCTGCCTCCTGCCTCCTGTTTCTTGCCGCTTGACCCCCGACCCTGTTATAGCCGCAACCTCTCTGGCAACGCCTATCAGTGACAGGCAATCGCCCCTGTTCGGCGTGATATTGAGTTCAAAGACGGTATCATCACCAACACTTGCAACACCTTCTACCTCGAACCCGCCCATTGTAAGCCTGTGGGCAAGCTCCTCGGGCTTGATGCGAATATCAACGAATTCCTTTAGCCAGTTAAGTGTTACCAGCATAATTCCTGTCGTCCCCGCAAAAGCGGGGACCTCGTTTACGTACTCTAGAACCCTGCTTTTGCAGGGATGACATTCAAAACTGTTTCAAAAATCTTAAGTCGTTCTCAAAAAATAGCCTGATATCGGAAACTCCGAACTTAAGCATTGTTATCCTCTCTACTCCCATTCCGAACGCGAAACCCGAGACTTTTTTGGGATCATACCCTACCGCCTCGAACACGTTGGGGTCGACCATACCGCAACCCAAGATCTCCATCCAGCCTGTCTGCTTGCAGACCCTGCAGGGAGAACCGTTCACCTGCTTTTTTCCATGGCAGATGACGCATTCGATATCTATCTCGGCAGACGGTTCCGTGAACGGAAAGAAGCTCGGTCGGAAACGAACACCCACACCCTCACCGAATATTCTGTGCACGAAAGTGATAAGAACCCCTTTAAGGTCGCTCATTCTGATATTATCGCCGACCATCAGACCTTCTACCTGATGGAACATCGGCGAATGAGTTATGTCGGCATCTTTTCTGTAGACCGCGCCGGGGAATATCATTCTGATGGGTGGTTTGAACTTCTTCATCACATGTATCTGGACAGGTGAGGTGTGCGTGCGCAGAAGCAGTTCTTCTTCCTTCTTGTTTCTTCCCTCTTCCTTCGATGAGATGTAAAAAGTGTCCTGCATGTCCCTTGCCGGATGGTCCTTGGGAACGTTGAGCGCCTCGAAATTATAATAGTCGGTCTCTATCTCTGACCCTTCGTAAATAGAAAAGCCCAAAGATGTGAACACTTCTTCGATTTCCCTCATGACCTGGGTGACAGGATGAGGCCTTCCGGGAGGAGCTACCTGCCTTCCGGGAAGGGTGATATCGACCTTTTCTTTGAGCGCCTTGGCAATAAACTGGCTCTTAAGGGCACCTTCGGCCTCATCTAAAAGCCTAATGATCGAACTTTTAAGCGTATTGATCTTTTTGCCGGCCTCGGGGCGCTCGGAGGCATCCAATTGCCCCAGAAATTTCATAAGGCCGGTAACCACGCCCTTTTTCCCGACATACTTCGCCCTCGCAAGCTTCAGATCCTCATCGGACTTGATGCCTGTAACTTGAGCGCTAACTTCAGCCTCAATATTAGAAATTTGGCTTTGCAGATCTAACATTTTTTTGTTGTTAGCGAGCTAACGCCACCAAAGCGGCAAAATCCTTCGGCTGTGTGATCGCAAGTTCAGCCAGGATCTTTCTATCTATCCCTACTCCAGCCTTCTTCAGGCCGAATATGAACTTGCTGTAAGAAAGCCCATTCTCTTTGGCCGCCGCGCTTATGCGCACGTTCCACAAGGCTCTAAAATCACGCTTTTTGCTCTTTCTGTGCCTAAAGGCGTAATCAAGACCTTTTTCAACGGCCTCGGTCGCCGTGCGGATCAGTTTACTCCTGCCGCCGTAATAACCCTTGGCCTTCTTAAGGACCTTGTTCCTGCGTCTTCTGGCCTTAAAACCTCTTTTTGCTCTTGGCATATTAAAACCCGTAAATCGTAAATCGTAAATCGTGACCTGTTAAAAACAAGTTACAAGTTACAAATCACAAGTTACGCCTCTCATGAATATGGCATCAATTTTCTTAACTTCAACATATCTTCATCCTTGACGATCGTGGATGTGGACAACCTTCTCTTTTGAGCCTTACCTTTTGATGTAAGGATGTGGCGAAGCTGTGCTCTTTTCCTCTTTACCTTTCCGGATTTGGAGAATTTGAACCTTTTCTTGGCTCCGCTATTTGTTTTCAGTTTTGGCATCTCTATTATCTCCTTTGTTAACTATCCACTGTTAACTGTTTGCTGTTAACTGTTAACTGTTTACTATTCACTGTTTACCTGCTTTCGGCGCCGGGGCAAAAATGACCGTGAGAGACCTTCCTTCCATCCTTACCCTCTGGTCCTCTATTGCCATATCGCCCATTTCTGCCTTGATATGGTCCATCATCTTTCGTCCTATCTCCTGATGGGCCATCTCCCTTCCTCTGAACTGTATGGACATCTTTACTTTGTCGCCGTCCTCCAGGAAACGCTTTGCATGCCTTACCTTGGTCTGGATGTCGTGTTCGTCCGTTGCCGGGCGAAGTCTAAGCTCTTTCAAGCGAACGACCGTCTGGTGTTTCTTGGCATCGTGATCACGCTTGGACATTTCGTATTTATATTTCCCGAAATCCATTATCTTGCAAACGGGCGGCCTTGCTGTCGGTGATATCTCCACCAGATCAAGTCCGAACTCTTCGGCCTTTTTCTGGGCATCGCGGGTCTGAAAGACCCCCATCTGCGACCCGTCCGGCCCTATAAGCCTTATTTCGGGAACTCTTATTCTCCAATTGACCCTGATCTCTTTTTCTCTGCTGATAATCGTACCTCCTTGATTTAAATCAGAAGTCAGATGTCGGAAGTCTGATGTTAGACCTCTGATTTCCGACTTCTAACCTCTTCCAAAGCTAATTTTATAAATTCATCAATATCAATAGCTCCCAGATCCCCCTTTACCCTGCCGCGAACGGCAACTTTACCCGCTTCGGCCTCTTTGGCGCCGATGACAAGCATGTAAGGGATCTTTTGGAGCTGTGCTTCGCGGATCTTCAGGCCCAATTTTTCGCTCCTGTCATCCATCTCCACGCGAATTCCTTCTTTCTTGAGCCTTGCCGCGACCTCATCACCGTATTTCTTCTGGCTGTCCGTTATAAGCAGTATCTTCGCCTGAACTGGCGCGAGCCATAATGGAAAAGCGCCTGCGTAATGCTCAACGAGAACACCGAAGAAACGCTCTAAACTTCCAAGGAGCGCTCTATGAACCATGTAAGGCCTGTGCTTTGCGCCATCAGGACCGATAAAGTTCATGTCGAAACGCTCCGGCAGATTGAAATCAAACTGAATGGTGGTCATCTGCCATTCGCGGCCGAGGGCATCCTTTACCTTGAGGTCTATCTTGGGACCGTAAAAAGCGCCGCCGCCTTCATCCATTTCATAGGGAAGGTTCTCTTCGGTTACCGCCGCCTTGAGAGCGGCTATAGCCTGGCCCCATCTCGCCGGTTCGCCCACTGCCTTTTCGGGGCGCGTTGCAAGATAGGCCTTAATGTCGGTGAAACCGAACGACTTCCACATGAACAGAGAGAATCGAAGCACCTCTTTTATTTCGCTCTCAATCTGGTCGGGTGTGCAGATGATATGCGCATCGTCCTGTGTGAACCCGCGAACGCGAAGAAGACCGTGAAGAACGCCGCTCTTTTCATAACGGTAGACCGTGCCAAGCTCCGCCCATCGGAGAGGAAGGTCCCTGTAGGAACGAGCCTTGCTCATGTAGACCATGATATGGAACGGACAGTTCATCGGCTTGATGTAGTAGTCGTTCCCGTCTATGTTCATCGGTGAATACATCCCTTCTCTGTAAAAATCGAGGTGACCAGATGTCTCCCAAAGCGTACTTCTTCCGATGTGTGGGGTATAAAGTAACTCGTAACCGTTCTTATAATGTTCATCCTTCCAGAAGGTCTCTATGGAATTACGGATGCGTCCGCCCTTTGGATGCCAAAGAACAAGACCGGCTCCGTATTGATCGAGCGTCGAGAAAAGATCGAGCTCCGTGCCAAGTTTTCTGTGATCGCGTTTCTCGGCCTCTTCAAGCATCTTGAGATAGGCATCGAGGCCCTTCTTATCGGAAAATGCCGTGCCATAGATCCTCTGAAGCTGTTCGCGCTTTTCGTCGCCGCGCCAATAAACGCCGGCCACCTTGAGGAGCTTGAACGCCTTTATCTCGCCTGTGTCCTTAAGATGTGGTCCGCGGCAGAGGTCCACGAAGTTGCCGTGTTTATAGATGGTGACCGTGTCGCCTTTCAGCTCGTCGATTATCTCGAGCTTATATTTTTCGCCGCGCTCGGCAAAGAACTTCTTTGCCTCGAACTTGGTCATTTCGCTCTTCTCAAACGGGACCCTAGCCTTGATGATATCGTTCATCTTGGCCTCGATCTTCACCATGTCTTCGGGCGTAAACGTACCTTGATAGTCAAAGTCGTAATAGAAACCGTTCTCTATCGAGGGGCCTATTGCAAGCTTAACTCCGGGTAAAAACTGTGTGACCGCATCCGCCATCACATGCGCACAGGAGTGTCTGAGTATTTCTAGATCCATAATTGCCAGACAACTAATGACCCTTTGGTGGGCCCTACTGGATTCGAACCAGTGACCCCCTCCATGTCAAGGAGATACTCTAACCAACTGAGCTAAGAGCCCACTAAAAGGTCATCTCATCATTTTTTTTAATAACGGGCGCAACCTACGGATTTTATGACGCTTTGTCAAGGTATTTTGATTTTTAAAGGTTTTTTTGTCAGCATTTAAAGTTATACATTGATTTTAAGGGATATTTTGTTGCCCCGGCGCGAAAATTCACATCCCTTCGGTAGGCTATATTGACCTTCTTTTGTGCCAGAGAAGATGATCCACATCATCTTTTCAATATGATCGGTCAGGAGGTCCGCCGTACTGCCGGTGAGCCTTGCATAGGCAAGGCGAAGCACCCTTTTCATTATTGCGACATTGTATTTTACAAGCATAGGCCGTTTGAGCGTAACATGTGGGATGGTGTCCCCGCCAAAAGGCCGGCGGGCAGGCGACGCCTTTTTTAGAGCGAAAGCGGCCTGGTCGTTCAAATATCTGTCATCTTCACTGATAATGAACGCGGTTTTGCAGATGCCGGAAATAACGCCGGTGTTCACTTTTTTAAGTTCCGGCAGAACCTTATTTCTTATGACGTTCCTGTTATACTTGTCGGTCCTGTTGGTGCTATCCTCAACGAACTTAAGTCCTCTCTCCTTCACATACCTTAAAATATCTTCTCTTGTGAACGTTAAGAGAGGCCTTATGAGAGAAATGCCTTCCGTAAGGTTTCTCTTCTCCTGCATCCCGGAAAGACCCTGAAGACCGGTTCCCCTGGCTAAGTGTAAAAGGACGGTCTCGGCCTGATCATCTGCATGATGTGCTACCGCTATCTTATTTGCCCCAACCTCTCCGGCGATCTTCAAGAAAAAATCGTAGCGCAGGTCACGGGCGGAATTTTGAAGGTTCCCCTTTTTGCCTTTGGCCGGCCTGGTCACAAAATAGGGAACACCGTATTTCTTCGCGATCTTTTTAACGAACGCTTCATCTCTTTTGGATTCGCGCCCTCTGAGTCCGTAATTCACATGCGCAGCATAGACCTTTGTTGCAGACCTCTCCTTAAACCTATAGAGAAGGTCCAACAACACGACCGAATCGACGCCTCCCGAAACACCGGCAAGTAGAACATCACCCGGTTCTATCAGATGGCCGGTCATCATTTTTTTTAGGATTGCGTGGGAAACGTCCATACAATTTGACGTAATCAATATTATCAGACCCTAGGAACCCTTGAGGATCTTCTTTATATAATAAAGCTCCTTTTTGTTCAGATACCGCCATTCCCCAACCTTTAGGGTGCCAAGCCTTATCTCGCCCATCTCCGTTCGACGCAACCGCTGGACGGCGTGACCGACGGCCAGGAACATGCGTCTTACCTGCCTGTTGCGCCCTTCTCTTATGGATATCTCATAGCAGGCATTCGAATCCGCCATGCGCAGGAAATTTATCTTTGCCGGCTCGGTCATTCCGTCCTCAAGGCGGATACCGTTCCTTAGCTTTGCCATCTTTTCGTCTTCGACCTTCCCTTTTACCTTTACAAAGTAGGTCTTAAAAACCTCTTTCGACGGATGAGTAAGCTTGTAGATAAGATCGCCGTCGTTCGTCAGTATCAAAAGCCCTTCTGAATCGTAATCGAGCCTTCCGGCTGAATTGAGAACGTCCTTCATCTCGGGATGAAGCCTATCCCATATGGTCTCTCGCCCTTCTGGGTCCTTTTTCGAAACGATTATGTTCCTTGGTTTGTTGAAGACAATGTAGATCTTTTGTCTGATGGGCCGCACAGGTTTTCCTAAATAACTTATCCTGTCCAGCTCGGCATCGGCCTTGGTTCCGAGCTTGGTCACAACACGGCCGTTGACCTTAACCAGGCCCTTCTCTATCGCCTCTTCCGCCGAACGGCGGGAAAGGTCAGTGGCTCTCGCCAGTATCTTCTGTAGGCGTTCCTGCATCCTCTTCTCCTGTTGCCGACGTCTCCGGGTTTGGCACGGCAACTAACTGTTCTACGGGCTTCGGGAAAATGTCCTTTTCCAGACGGCGCAGTTTTTTCATGCTGTCGGTCAGGTCGTTGAGCATCGTATCGTCTTCCGTGCTCCATTTTTGCTCGAAGGGGGCCGCCGAGATCTCTTCCAAAATGGGTTTCTGCTCCTCTTCGGGCGTTGCCGCACCTTTGTAATGGTCGCGCTCAAGTTCTTCGTAATCTCGTAATGTAGGCAGGTCCTTAAGGCTCGTCAGATTGAAGAGCTCAAGGAATTTGCTTGTTGTTGCGTATATGAGCGGATTTCCCGGTTCATCTCTTTTACCGATGATCTTAACAAGGTTTCTTTCAAGGAGCGTCTTTAGCACTCCTCCGCTGTCCACACCTCTTAGTTCCTCGATCTCTGAGCGGACGATAGGCTGTCTGTATGCGATAATGGCTAGCGTCTCGAGCGACTGCTGCGAAAGCTTGGAAGGCTTCGGGATGTTGAGCCTCTGGATATATTCGGATGTGAAAGGCTTGGTCCTGAACTGGTAACCTCCGGCCACTTCTGCAAGATAAAATCCGAACGAATCGTCCTCGTCATATTTCTTCTTGATCTCTTCAAGCGCGGTCTCAAGATCTGCCTTTGTGACAGCGTCGTTCTCAAGTATGAGCGTCATCGTGCCTAAGGTGAACGGCTCTTCGGTCACGAGTATAAGTGATTCTAAAATAGCCTTAAGTTTTATCAGTTCCATTAACTTCCTCCGTCTTTATTGACTCTCTTTTAATGATCATCTTCTTTGCATCATCAATGGTCGCGTCCTGAACTGCGCCGGTGACATATATAGGCTCGAAGCGCCCTGTTTGATAGACCTTTATCATCTTCATCACGACCATCTCGAGTAGCGCAAGGAACGTTGCCACTATTACATGCCGGTCAAAAGGCGCGGTCATGAGGTCGGTGATCGGCCTAGTCTGCCCGAACTTTAACATATCTATTATCTGAAGAATGCGTTCGTTCACGCTTATCCGCTCGACCGTAGGGGCCTTTTTGACCATCTCCTTGGGGAGCTTGGCAAGCATCTCATTGAACGCCTCCAGTAGCAAGAACGCGTTACCTTCTATTACTACGCTCTCCTCCCTTGGCTCATCATCTTCCTTCGGGACGTTCGCCGAATAGACGTCGCGGTTAAGAAGCCTCCCATCGTTAAGTTTATTGGCCGCCTCCTTGTAACGCTGATATTCAATGAGCCTTCTGACAAGGTCCGCCCTTGGGTCAGACTCTTCCTCTTCAGCCGCGCCCTCTTCCTTTGGAAGAAGCGTCTGAGATTTTATGTGGGCAAGCTCCGCCGCCATTTCAAGGAACTCGCTGGCAAAGTCGATATTGAGCTCTTTGAGCGTGTTTATATATTTCAGATACTCTTCGGTGACGAAGGCGATGGGGATATCGTATATATCAAGGTCGTTCTTCTTGATAAGATAGATAAGAAGGTCCATCGGGCCCTCGAATATCTCTAAATTTATCCGGTATGGCTGTGACATATCAATAACTGATCTTCATCGCCTCTCTGACCTTCTCCATCGTCCCCTTGGCTATCTTGCTCGCATGCCCGGTCCCTTCGCGCGCTATCTCCCAGACATTCTTCGGGTGCTTTGCTATCTCCACCCTGCGCTCGCGAATGGGGTCCCAGAAGGTGTCCATATATTCCAGCAGTTTCTTTTTACAATCGACGCAACCTATCGCGGCGCTTCTGCAGCCGTCCTCACACCATTTTACAACGTCCGGCGAAGAATAAAGTTTGTGATAATCGTGGATGATGCAGACCTCGGGATGTCCGGGATCGGCACGCCTCTTTCTGGCCGGATCGGTCACCGCAGGCATAATCTTCTTATGAACGACCTCTTTGGTGTCGGATATATAGATGCAATTATCGTAGCTCTTGCTCATCTTTCTGCCATCGAGTCCGGGAACTTTTGGAGTATGAGTAAGCAGAGGATGAGGCTCCTTTAACACGTCTTTTTTGTACAAGAAATTAAAGCGCCTCACGACCTCGCGCGAAAGTTCGATGTGGGCGACCTGGTCCTCTCCAACCGGGACCTTATTGGCGTCATAAATGACTATGTCCGCCGTCTGAAGCATCGGGTAACCAAGAAACCCGTAAGTGGAAAGGTCCCTGTCGGATAGCTGGGTCCTTATCTCTTTATAGCTTGGTACACGCTCCAACCAGGAAATAGGAGTCATCATGGAAAGTAAAAGATGGAGTTCCGCGTGCTCAAGCACCCACGATTGAATGAAGAACGTGGACTTTTTTGGATCAAGGCCGCAGGCAAGCCAGTCTATCAAGATGTTCTCGACCCATGGCTTGAGCTCCGTGAGATCCGCGTAATGGGTGGTCAGCGTATGCCAGTCGGCCACAAAGTAGAAACATTCGTGTTCGTCCTGTAATTTCACCCAGTTCTGTAGCGCCCCGTGAAAATTGCCAAGATGCAAAAGTCCGGACGGCCTCATTCCGCTTAGTACTCGCGTTGTCGTTTTATTCATACACAAACTCCCGCTCAATATCCGCGACTCGCAACTTGTAACCTGTATAACCTGTAACCTGGCTGGCCTACATCGGCAATAGCACTCTCGACACGATTTGTACAGGGATGAATATGAATTTTAAAAGTCCCGATACAAATAGAATAAGTATCAAGAACATGCCCTGCCTTGCTATCCTGTCGTACGCCATCACCATATTATCTGGCAAAAGCCCTCTTATCACCCCGCCTCCATCGAGTGGATAAAGGGGGATCATGTTAAATATCGCAAGCGCAAGATTGAGCCTTACTCCCATATAACAGGCGGTAAATGCTATCCCAAGGGCCTCTGTAGGGAATGCCATTATGCTTTCCGGCGGCATATTGTTAAAATAATGAGCGACAAGCCTTCCGAGTCCGGCAAAGACAAGGGCCAGCACAATGTTACTTGTCGGCCCCATGACCGATATGAAAAGCTCGTCTTTTCTGGGATCCCTAAGATTATATGGATTCACAGGTACCGGCTTTCCCCAGCCGATGACCGGTGCACCAGTTAATATTCCGAATATCGGAAGGAATACCGTTCCGATAATATCCATATGGGGAAGCGGATTCAGAGAAATCCTGCCCAAAAGCCTTGCCGTCGGATCGCCAAATCTGTTGGACATCCATGCATGCGCAGCTTCGTGGCATGAAAGAGAAATTAAAAAAACAGGATAGAATATTAGAAGAAACGGTAGTCTTTCGGCCATAGACGCGCCTTGTATCGGATAAGCTCGCGCAATGTCAAACCTTTTTCTGCAACTCACCATCCCTTGTCATAATTCCACTTAGACGACATGAAATTAAGAAAGGGGGAGTGGGACGCGAGCCTGTCGGCATGCTTGAGGTGCACGTTCAGTGACGGGTAAGGCGTTCGAACGACCGGTGTCCGGTTTCGCTCAAACGCCGCGAAACCGGCACCTCGGCGCTCGCCCAGCCGATCTATTAATTGGCTGCCGTGCGGCTGGGCTCCGCGACGTCGCTCTCACGCCTCACCCGTCACTTCACTTGGTTACGCTCGCAAACAGAAGTAAGTGCCGACAGGTGCGCGCCGCATTTCTCCCTTTCTTTCAATTTATGTCCCGCATCGTTTGAGGTGAAAGAGATGTGCCGATGGGAGGGACAGGTTGGTATTTGGAGCCTCTCTGCGGCCAACCTATCCCTCCCATCGGCTTATAAGTGGAATTATGTTAAGTGACGCTGTGAAGTGGATATTGAAAAAGTAGGGAACAGCGAGCCTAAGAAACCTCCAAGAAAGTCTGCGATAAGATCAAGCAACTCCGCAGAGCGGGTGGAGACAAAGGTCTGATGGATCTCGTCGGTCATGCCATAAAATCCGGCAAGAAGCGCTGTTATGATGATTATTTTGTAAGCCTCAAGGCCATGAGCCCTGGCTAATGCCCTGGCGACGAAGAACCCAAACATGGCATAGACGCAGATGTGTATCATCTTATCTGAATAGGGAAAGGACGGGAGATTGACCCCTTCTTTTCCCGACATGTAGAATATAAAACCGGCCCAAATGGCAACCGGCGTCCAGTTTTTCAAAAATGACATATTATATTCCATGACCAATGATCAAATCCAAATGACGAATGAATGTCCAATGATCCAATCTCCAATCGGTTATTGAAGTTTGTGATTTCATTTGTCATTGGAACTTGGGCCTTGGTCATTCCGCTACAGGCGGGATTACATTTTATATTTGCCGAAATCTTCCGGCGAAAGACTCTCTAATATCTCGGCCCATTTGCGCTTCTTTTGTTCCGAGTCATCGGTGCCAAGGTCTATCTTGCGCGATTTATCAACAACGGTTTGTTCGACGAGTATCTTTGACTTGGTCCTAAGCGCAACGGCTATTGCGTCAGAAGGCCTGGCATCCAGTTCTACTTCCTTGTCATCTTTTTTAACATAGATCTTTGCAAAGAAGGTGTTATCGCGAAGCTCGGTAATAGATACCTTTTCGACGACAAGTCCGAAAGAATCGAGGATGTTCTTTAGAAGGTCGTGCGTCATGGGACGGGAAAGCTGTATCTTTTCTAGCTCTGTAGCTATGGCGCTCGCCTCGATAAGGCCTATCCAGATGGGGAGGGCCTGTTTATCCTCCATATCCTTGAGGATGATAATAGGCATACTGGTGAACGGATCTATCGTGAGGCCCGTTACTTTCATTTCGATGAATGGCATAATCAGATCACCTAAACCCTCAATTCTCCCTTAAGAGAATTGGGTCCCGCACTGACTATCGTTACGGGAACTATAGACCCAACTTGTTCCAAATTGCCAGCAAAATTTACGATCTTGCTGCCAAATGTCCTGCCGGACATTTGAAGTGCGTAAGTACTTGAGTGCGTAAGCGTGCCCTGAGCAGGGTCGAAGGGTGCGTAAGTTGACTTCTTGCTTGCGCCTTCGACCAAGACCTGCTGCGTGGTCCCGACAAGCCTTGCGGTCTTCTGCTTCCAGATATCTGCGTTGAGCTCTAAAAGTCGCGCGAGACGCCCTTCTTTTTCTTTTTGCGGGACATCGTCTTCAATTTCAGCGGCCACGGTTCCGTGGCGCGGCGAATATTTGAATGCAAACATGCCGTCGAAGGAGACCTCTTTAACCACCTCGAGAGTTTTTAGAAAGTCTTCATGCGTCTCGCCTGGAAACCCGACTATGATGTCGGTCGTGATGTCTATTCCAACCGCCCGTTCACGAAGCTTCAGCGATCTTTCTATGAACTGCTTCTTATTGTACGAACGCTTCATCATCCGCAACACCCTGTCCGAACCGGCCTGCAGAGGAAGATGCATATGACTGCACAGTTTTGGATTCGCGGCATGTTCATTTATCAGGTCATCGCACAGGTCCTTTGGATGAGGGCTTGTGTAACGAATGCGGAGGATGTCGGTTTCGGAGGAGATCTTTTGAAGCAATAAAACAAATGGAGACACTGTGTTTGTCATACTGGGGGAGAGGCCCGAAGGATCCTGTTCGGTTAAATTATGTTCACCGGATCCCTCGCTACGCTCAGGACGATACGCTCCATTGTACGAGTTAACGTTCTGCCCCAAAAGCGTCACCTCCTTAACGCCTTTGGCAACAAGCCCCTTAATTTCAGAGACGATATCATCTGACGGTTTGCTCACCTCGCTCCCGCGGACGAAAGGAACGATACAAAAGCTGCATTTGTTGTTGCATCCTTTCATTATGGTCACGAACTTCGAGATACTCTGATCGATGGCCGGTGTCTGGCTATCGTGAAAGAGCCATTTATATTCATCTGGATCATCAATAAGTTCGGTTGCAATGGTCTTTCGTGCTTCCTGTTTCCTGCCTCCTGCTTCTGCGCACCGAGGCATGAAGCACGAGGCAGGAAGCGGGATAACTTCATTAAGCAACTCCGGTAAGCGTGTGATCTGGTCCGGCCCGAATACGATATCCAGCTCCGGATATATCCTGAAAAGATTCTCCTTCTCCTCCTGAGCGACACACCCGCAGACACCGACGATCAGGTCCTTCTTTCTTTTCTTTTTGAAAATCGCCCTGCCTATCTCCGATATCGCCTTGTGATGGGCGTGGTCACGAACCGTACAGGTGTTGAAAAGGATTATGTCCGCATCTTTGTCATCACCGGCTGGTCCAAGACCCATGCCGGAGAGTATCTCCGAGATCCGCTCCGAATCGTGAACGTTCATCTGGCAACCAAAGGTACGGATATATACTCTGGGCGCAAATTTTCCATAAGTCTTTGATTTTTCAGGCATTTTTAGTTTTTCTCCTGTTCCATAAAAAGAGAATTGAAGGGGGCAAAAAAAATCAAAAGAAAAAATATCTCTTCGGGCGATTTTGATGTTTTTAAAAAGCAGTCCCAGCACCTGTTTTTGCTCATAACAATTTAGGCTTGTCTTACCCGGTTTGTAGCCAGCTAAGAAGTCCTCAACACGGTGCAAATAATCCTCTGAACGTGTCACCGGCCACTTCAAAACCGGCCAGCGGCAGGATAGGTTTTTAGTTAACCGATCTCCGTATTTTTTGCAAGCCTTATTGCCGCTTCTTTGAGTCTGTAACTCTTTCAAAGGGGTCATAAAAGTAAAATAAAAGTAAAAGGGGTCAAATACGGACTTGTAGCGGAGATCAAGAGAGCGTTCGTAAGGACGACCGATTCGGAGCACGGCTTTGCGATATATCCCAATCTTTTGAAGGGAAAAGACGTCACGGACCTAAACCAGGTCTGGGTATCTGACATCACGTACATACGGATACAGACGGGCTTTGTTTATCTGGCGGTGATAATCGACATATATTCGCGCAAGGTCGTGGGCTGGGCGTTATCGAAGAGGATCAATAACGAGCTTACGATATCGGCTTTAAAGTCTGCGATCGAGCAGAGAAGGCCTCCGGAAGGATGTATGCACCATTCAGACAGAGGCGTTCAGTACGCGAGCCACGACTACGTGAACCTGCTAAAGCAGCACAAGTTCCAGATCAGCATGTCGAGAAGCGGCAATCCTTACGACAACGCCTTTGCCGAGAGCTTTATGAAGACGCTGAAGAAAGAAGAGGTCTATCTGTGGGAATACGAGACCTTCAACGACGTGATAGAGCGGATATCGTATTTTATCGAGGAGGTTTACAACA
>PCWZ01000056.1 GCA_002796305.1 Deltaproteobacteria bacterium CG11_big_fil_rev_8_21_14_0_20_49_13 | reverse complement strand
CACAGGCTTTTGCAATGTTCGATCCCCTGCTGAATGCCCCTTACCTGCCGCACTCTGGCGGACGACTCGACCGCGGGATTACGGGCGTCCCGCATTGGCGCTCTATTATCTTGTCTCGCCCACGGCCACTGAAAGGAAAACGCCGCTGTTGGCAGAGCAACGACTCCGAGCATAATTATCGCGGAAAAATATTTTGTGCGCATAAGTGACCTCCATTTATGATGACCCTGCCGCTAAAATCCGACTTTACATTCTCCCCACGCGTCAAATTTCGATATCTTGTTTGTCTCGCCGACACCGATCACATCTGCAGACCATTTTAATCTTACCTTTCCCTCAAGAAAATTCGTGATCTTCAGGTAATGCTCTTTCACTTTGTACAGGCCGTCGTAAATATCCAGCTCTTCTTCCGTAGCTATCGGTAGCGATGACTTACCGCTAAATATGCTTATGTATCCATCTTCGCCCATGATTACATATCCCGCAAGCGGAATGTCTGGAAGAGGGCCTTTCCCCTCCAGCTTAAAGTAAACGGACCTCAGTCCGAGAAAGGCCTTATCGTTCGACACTACTATATCCGCTTTCCCTTCAGAAATTTTCGCCAGGCGGCTTTTATTGGCAATCTTTTCCGGTTCGCCATGTTTTTTGATGAACGGAATATCAGGCTTGAAGTTTTTGGAAGATTCAGGAACGCCGGAGCCGATTAATTCTTTTTCCGAACTCTCTCTACCAATGATGTAAACGGCACCGTTAGATTCGGCAATGTCCTGCGGCAAAAGATTTGTCGGCAGTTTGATCGCCTGATAAGCGGCCGGAAAAATGCCGTAAAGCACTTCGTCATCTTTGGCCAAATAATCCTTCTCCTCATAATGCAGGGCCACGGCAGGAGAGCCTGTGCCTTTTAGAAACTTAAACTCTCCACTTTTCCGGTCGTAAAAAAATAATCCCAAATTGCCGGCAACCAGGACGCCGCCATCCCGTTTGCGAACAGATCTCATGTCCGGCGACATTTGCGAATGATGACTGAGTTTCAGCAAGCCGGCCGGCGACCTCGCATTGGAATACTTGGCAAAAGCCGCAGGGTAGGCAATTTTCTGCCATTCCGAATTGTCCGTTTTTCCCTGCAGGAGATAACCAACGTTTCCAACAGCGTAGAGATACCCGTCCAGCACCAGAATGTCCCTGAAATCCCTTTTCTCATAATCCGAAAAGGGGAGGTAGCTTTCGTCGCTGTATATGATCTTTGATGTGGCCCCTTTAAAATGTCCAACGCTCAAATCGTCGCCGCTCACCCAAAATTCGTCCACACTGCCGGTTGCCGAAGTCCAGCGCGTCTTGGCCCATTCGCGATGGGTAAGCGATTCTCTCTGGATGAATTTGGCGGAGGCTGTTTCTTTGTCCAGATCGTAGAGCGTTCCGTTAATACCGGACGCAGAAACAAACTGCGCCTCTTTATAGACGCCGGTTAAGCTATTGGGGAACGGAAGCTTCTCTTTCGACCAGGCGCTGGCCGATTTTAAGTAAAATATTGAATGCGTTCCGACGACCGCCAGATCGTCTTTCGAAGAGCCCGAGATGCCGAGGATTGTCGACTGGGACGGAAATTCATGGCACACGTCGAACGAGGTTTTTCCGCACCAGAAAAGCCCTTTGCTACCGCCAAGACGGACGTCGTTTCCATCGCTCCAAACGGCCCGAAGGTCGACATCATTTTTTATGTCTATTTCCGTCCAAAATCCTGCCTCGTGACCGCTATTCCAAAATTTTTGAAGAATGAACATCGGACTTTTGACAGAATCTTCGTTTTTATTGTACTGCCGGTATGCGATCTTTCCCTTATCGCCAACTAAAAAGACTCGCCCGTCAGCCTCCGCGAAGATATCGCGCCAAACAACCTTTATCCTGGAGGATTGCCCGGCCTTCGTAAAGATCGCCCAGAAGGAGTCTCCCCCTATCTTTTCGGACTTCCATTTCGATCCGTCAAAATGAAAAATGGCGCCGTTATCGCCGGCTATCCATATATCATCTTTTCCCGTTCCATGAACCGCGTAGAGCGGCGACCCAAACGATTTGCCGTCGCCAGGACCGCTTGGCCCCCACTGAATCCAGTGGGCGTTGAACCACAAAAAGAAATGGCCGGACTTTGTGACCGCGGCCACGCTTTCCTTTCCTATTCCAAAAAGATCGGTGATGCCCCGCTCTTCGTCAGAAACTTTTGAGGCTTTCATGCCGGCGATATCCCAGGGCGAAGCCATTGCAGTCCATTTTTCGTCCCCATATCGTTTAAAAATATTTCCGCCTTCGCCGGCCGCCCATTGATGATAATCTTTCCCTGTTATTGCGTAAAAATTCATTGTTGAAATGGATGGGAAAAAAGACTCTTTGGAGTCTCCGTCGCAGGACGAACTGCCTCCGGCATCGTTTACGACCTCTCCAAAAGTCTTGTCTTCGGGAATTTTTGGCAGGCACTTATCCGCATCAGAGCTCTTCAAGCAATCGCATATCTCTTTTGTCTCTTCATCCGCCGGCGGATTGCACGGGTCAAGGTTGTTTTCAGAATCGCAAGCGTCGCCGAGACCGTCTCCGTCGCTATCGATCTGGTCCGGATTGTAGACATCCGGACAATTATCCTTGTCATTATTTTTGCCGTCACCATCCTTATCAGCGTCGCACGCATCACCGACGCCATCGTTATCAATATCCTTTTGATCCTTATTAAACCAGTCGGGACAATTGTCATCGCCGTCCGCGGTTCCGTCTTTGTCTTTATCTTCCGCTACGACGCAGATATTGCCTTTGCATGAGGCGCTTGGGCCAAATTCTTTCTTGCAACTTACGGGGGTAGAGACGGGTTTGCCGTTTTTGCAAACTACCTCGATTAATTTGGACTGGGACTCACAGACATCCATCGATTTGCCGGAAATGTAGAGCTGGTAATTCGCCTCGTTATCCGTGCATGGCGGACACGTGTTTCCCGCGTACCACACGCAGGCGTCACAGCCGTCCGGCGTTCCATCGCTGTCTTCGTCGGCGCTGTCGTCAAATCCTTCGCAAATATCGCAAACATCGCCGGTCTTATCGCCATCCTGATCCGTTTGATCCTTGTTGGCAATGGACGGGCAGTTGTCATCCGCATTTTTTATTGCATCGCCATCTATGTCACCGTCACAGGCGTCTCCCATTTCATCGTTGTCTGAATCCGCCTGGTTCGGATTTATGTCGTAACTGCAATTGTCGACGCAATCGTTGACAGAGTCGCCGTCGGTGTCTCTGGCAGCGCAGTCCGCGGAAGCTATTGCAGAAAAATTCGGAGACAATAAAATAGCCAGCATAAAAATAAAAATGGAGCACTTAGAGATAAGTTTCATGTCGACCTCCGGGAGAGTGAATATGCAATTCACCTGCCATTTGCGCTGCAATCAGCACGCACATAACTATATGAATTGCCTGGTACTTATACGAAAACGTTTGACTGCACAATCAAAAACAAGTTCAAAATGATAAATGCGTCAAATTGTTGACATCCCCGGCACTTCTTTCCCATAACTGGCTCCTTTCTCGTGGTCATAGTCTCCTATACCACATTTTTTGAGCCAGTCAGCTATGTTCTAATCTCTACCCCTCATCTGTCCAATCTATGGGGCGCAGTCCATAGTCTCCTATACCACATTTTTTGAGCCAGTCAGCTATGTTCTAATCTCTACCCCTTACGTGTCCAACTTACGGGGCGCAGTCCAAACTTGGCGCTCGGGCACGGCATTTGGAAATTGGCTGTTGTTGGCCTAAGCCCTCCGCGACATCGCTCTCACACTCTCCCCCCCCATAAGACTGAGGGGATACGAAAACTCAATAATTTCATTTGCTTTGTTTGTATATATGTCATATATTTATTACCTGTAATTTCGGGTAAATAAAATTCATCCGGCAATGCCGGTAAAATTGATATGCAAATCCACCTGCCAAATAGCGCTTTTTTAGGGAATATAGATCCATTTCTACGTTCCTTTGACACCGAAAATCAGGATGTCCTGAAAATCACCGCAAATAAGAAATGGATATCGCTACATCCAGTTGTTCTGGCAATGGTAGCCGCCTTGGGACGGCAGGTTAAGCCTGAAAATATTTTTATTGAAAAACTGGAGGCCAAGTCAAAACACTATCTTGAAAGAATAGGATTGTTCAGAATATTAAACCTGAAATCCGACATTGCAATTACCGAACACGAACCAGCAGGGCGTTTTATCCCTTTGTCAATGATCGACGGTTCAGAGGGACTGTCGCATTTCATTGCGGATATGGTCCCCTTGTTGCACCTTAAACCAGAGCAGGCAGAACCAATTAAATATGTTGTAAGCGAACTGGTGCGGAACGTTTTTGAACACTCTTTGTCAAAAGAAGGCGCTGTTATATGTGCGCAATTTTACAAAAAAAGTAACACTATAAGGATCGGCATCGTTGATTCTGGCGTCGGGATTAAAAAATCAATAGGCGCATCTTATAAAACCAGCTCCGATATGGAAGCGATAAAACTGGCCTTAACGCCCGGGATAACAGGTACGACTAGTAGAATAGGAGGAACGGAATTTAATGCGGGTGCGGGATTGTTTTTTATAAAATCCATCGCTAAGTTTGCCCACGATTTTTTTATACTTTACAGCGGCAACGCCATGTACAAATTGCTTAAGAGCGGGGCCAGTTCAAAACTATATATAGACCCGTTCAGAGACAGGCACTCTTTGAGCGAGGGGCTTCCATGCTGGCATGGCACGGTGGTTGGAATCGATATTTCTCTGGGACAAAAACAAGAATTTTCTCAATTGTTGGATTTTGTGAGAAATGTATATCTCAAGGCCATCTCGGAACAAAAGAAAGCGAAACATAAAAAAGCGAAATTCATATGATAACAATAAAATTGTTTCCTTTAGTCGGAACATTTGCCGAAAATAAAGATGTGGCAAAGAGCATCCGGCTTGCTCAAATCGCCCCGGCGCTTGACGGCAACAACGAAATTGTTTTGGATTTTGAAGGAATTGACGGAACAACCCAATCATTTATTCATGCCTTGCTAAGCGACCTTGTCAGAAAATATGGGAATGACGTTTTAGACAGGATTTATTTCAAGAATTGCGGCAAAATAGTCCAGAAAATAATCAATATTGTTGTCAGCTATGTTCAAGAAGCGGGATGATTTTATTCATGCGAACGGCCACCATGTCAATATTTTGACGAACGCTGTTGTGATCTTTATCATTTCGAGAGTGTTTGTAGGCGAGAAACTGAGTATTTTCGATATATTAAATGGACTACATTTTGGCACGCGTAATGCAATAAATATAAGGAGGTAGCCACGGTGGGATGTGCCTAGCGCAAAATAATACAGGATCCTTTTATGCCAAGAAAGCTGGTTTGCATATTGCCGATTTTGATAGCCATGGTCATTGTTGCAGAAACATCTGACGCCTTGGCCGGGTCATCTTGGTGGGCGAAGATGTTTAATAACGTTCCGGCCCATTCAGAGCAGAACGGACGTGCGGCCGGTTACCGACAAGACGCCCGTAATCCCGCGGTCGAGTCGTCCGCCAGAGTGCGGCAGGTAAGGGGC
>PCWZ01000055.1 GCA_002796305.1 Deltaproteobacteria bacterium CG11_big_fil_rev_8_21_14_0_20_49_13 | reverse complement strand
ATGTGCAGAACGAATATTTTACTGGGAAAATGCCAGTTAGTTATCCCCCCAAGAGTTTGGATAATATCTTAAAAGCAATGGATACGGCGACTGGAGTGCGCACTTATGGTTGGACAGTTTGGGGCTGATTATTAGGACAGCCTGACTGGCCGTTGTTTTGGTTTATTGCATCTTCTTTATCTTTAATCAAGTCTTCAAATTCCACAGGAGGCAAGTAACCAATTCCAGAATGCACACGCTTCTTGTTGTAAACCTCCTCGATAAAATACGATATCCGCTCTATTACGTAAAAGGGGTTTCCTAATTCGGTTATTTAAACTCATCTGACAGCAGGATTAAGGATCTACGCTCCTTGCAATGTGCGGTGATGCCTCGCCACCAATCCCTCTACAAGCTCGGGATCGGTGCCGGCTCGGCATATCATTTAAATTTTTGCATTGTCGAACCTAGTCCGCCTTACGGTGGAGGGTTCGAATCTTCAGCTGAAACAAAAAGGCCCGCCGACCCCAAAAGAGGTCGACGGGCCTTTGGCTCCGACAGCAGGATTATGGCACTATGTGCCATGTTACGTTAGGTAATGCCTTGCTGCCCGCTTGGCGGGCCCCCGCTCGGCATATCATTAGAAATGTCGCGCCAGAATCGGCGCGACGACGTAATCGAACCAATCCCGCTTCGCGGGACGGTTCTCAAATTCAACTCTCAAAACAAAAAAATCCGCCAAACCCCATTTGGGGTTGGCGGTTTTTTGGCTCCCCCTAGTGGACACATTCCGAACCAAGTATTTCAAAGAGATCATGGCCTTTGAACCACTTGTGCCCGCCATACGCGAACTGTTGGGGCAACAGGCTGCTTAGGTTGGGCTGTGCTGTAAGATAACCCCACTCTCCAATTTTGCCACGGCCTGTGGCAAATTCTGCCTCCATAAGGCCTGAAAAAATTCTTGTAGAAATACCATTCTTACTGTGTTTTAAGCCCAGCAATGAGGAGGTAGTAAATGGCAGGATATAACCTTAAGCCCTACCCGGGCGATGAAAAGTGCAAAGAGATCTTGAAGAAATGCGGATGCAAACTTTCGTTTCCGGAGGTCAGGGCATTTTTGATGGGCTGTATTTCAGCGGTCGAGCACGTGCAAATGGATGTAATGTTTAGCCATCTGCAGAATGGAGACGAGCCGAATTTTGATACGATGAAAGATGCCCAGACATACATGGGCACAGTAATGGGGCTGTGGAATAAACTGGCCGAACATCAGGATCATCACAATTCCTTCTGTCTCTCTTTTTTTGAGCTTGAGCCCACGAAGGAATCTCTTGAAAAATATCTAAAACTGAGAGGAAGTGAACTTAAACAGTTTGTCAAAGGCCTTGATTACGGCGGAACGAATCCCGATGATTTCAGCGAGCCGGGAAGATTTGATATAGAACAACTGGCAAAAATGGATTTCATGTATGAGAATGTCCTTAAAATTCCTGAGTCGGGTCAGGACGATAAAGAAATACCGAAACTGGTTAAGCAACTCAGACAGATGAATAACATGATCGAAGAATGTATAAACGGTGTCATTCAGGAGACAAAACAGATTCGAGTTGAAATGATGCGGGGCATGAGAGAATCGATGTCGCATCATCAGAGCCTGAAAGTTGGCCGGAACGAACCATGTCCATGCGGCAGCGGTAAAAAATATAAGAAATGCTGCCTTGGAAAATCTAACGACGCATCATCGATGGCAAAGGTCTATCCCATCAGCGATTACAAAAAAGAAGAACCTCACGAAAGTGAGGGAAAAATGTTTCAGTTCGAGATTTCACTTAACTATTCTGATCCACTTATCTGGCGTCAAGTCCTTGTCCCGGCGACATTCACGTTCGACAATCTGCACTCAACAATTCAAGCATTATTTGACTGGGAGAATGATCACATGCACGAATTTACGGCAGGCAAGTCCTTTCGAGGCGAAAAGATAAGCGGCAGAACTCCTCTTGCACATTTCTTTGAAAGACCCAGACAAAAGGCCACATACGTTTATGATTTTGGCGACAGTTGGGAACATGAAATCCTCTTTGAAAAATGGAGCGACGAAAAATCTGCAAATCCTGTCTGTCTTGAAGGTGCAAATGCCGCCCCTCCGGAAGATTCAGGCGGCATCCCCGGTTACTACTGGAAACTTGAAACAATCCAGAATAAGAAACACCTCGATCATGAATCGATGTTGGAATGGATGGGTGAGAATTTTGATCCTGCATTTTTTGATAAAGATGTCATCAACAAACGTCTGAAAAGAATAAAAGGCAAGCAGAAAAATTTGAATTAATGAATACGGTCTTCATGTCTCGAGGAATAGGCGTTATGGAAATTGACATCAGTAGCATAAAAAGAATTTCAGAAAAAAATGAGGACGAAAATTGGAGATTCAGGTCGTTCCTGAAAAACCGATCCAGCAAAACAGTTGATGCAGCTGCGCACGAACTATACCGGAAATTCTCATCAGAAATTGACTGCAGGACATGTTCAAATTGCTGCAAAGTGATATCTCCCATACTTGATGAAAAGGATGTCGGAGCGTTAGCCGTCGCCCTTCATCTCACACAGGGGGCATTCAAAGAAAAATACGTCCTTAAAGACGATGAAGATGACGGTTATCGCTTCAAGACCAAACCATGTCCATTTTTAAGGAATAATGGATGTTCCCATTATGAACATCGCCCCAAGGATTGCAGGTCATACCCACATCTGCATAAAACGAATTTTAATTCCAGATTAATGGGAGTGATAGAAAACTGTTCAGTTTGTCCAATTGTCTTCAACGTATACGAATCTCTGAAGAACAGGCTCTGGCATAGATAGTCATCACTGTACCCCCTGTTTCGGCACAAATGCATCGCACTGAAAATCCGCATCGTCACCCTCCCGATTCATTCGATTGAGATCACAGAGAACGCCTCCAGTAACGCCGTTTTCAAGACAATGCTCACAATTGGGAGATTGGTCCGGATAATCGTATTTGACGCAGTTCGGGCAAACATCTTTCCAAGAAATTCTTTTGCTCATAGTCTACTCCCTACAATTGTTCCCATTCACGCACCACTTTGTTAAAAATTTCCTGAAATGCCGGCCTCTTTTCATTAGATTGTTTTATCGGCAGAGCATATTTTTTCCAGCCATCCACATCATTCATAACATCGACATACATGCGCCGGACCCTTTCAACAACTTGGGCGTTATAATGATATGTTTTTCGCGAAGAAGAGGAATTCAAATTTCCGACATTTGATTTGTAAAACAATAATATTTCATCCGGGTATCTCGATTCCAATGCCTTCGCCACCGACAATATTTCAGATTCTTCATAACAAAAGCAATAAGTCGGTCGTTGTCGAGGTTTCTTGAAATACTGTAACGCCAGATCGTATTCGTTGCGATGTAAACGAATCTTAATCGATTGAACATCATCTTCATTTTCTTCGAGCAGATTTATGATATGCGGTTCATATACAGCCCACTCATCGGGCTTACATTCCTTTTTAAATTCCTTGTAGAATGTCGGATCTTCCCGTGTCCCCATACCAGATGTGATGCGTTCGAAATCGACGACAAAGCTGGATTTACGCCTATGATTTTCTCTTATATCCTCGACAATCTTCTGCCAATCTTTTACCAAACCTTGGCTTTCATAGAGATTTTTTGCTTTCTGAAAATGGTTGTGGGCAAAACTGTAGTATTTTGATTTTCCCTTCATGAGAATTCGAAAGCCCAAACACTCATATATTTTTGCAGCAGCCGCTGGACAGGCCTTTTCCAAAACTTCCGCGGCGGGCTGTGTTGTATAATGGCTATAGTCCTTCAGTTGATCCTTCTTTGTCTCTAAAATCCGCTTGGCTAGTAGGTTTAACTCCTTCGTTATTATGTATACTTCAATTGCCGATTCAAGGGGAGCTGTCTCTAGTGTTGCAACAATCTTTTGATGCCAAATGGTTTTGTCCTTCTTTGGTATGTATCTCAATAATTCCTCATAGGAATATGATGACGGGCAATTCCTATAATCCGCCCAGGCTGACTCGAGGGCGACACTGTTCCTTCCTAACTTTTTCAAGAGCTCCCTTTTGGAAACTTTTAATGACGAGTTGCAAAAATCTATCGACTTATCCTGGGCGCTGAGATTGAGACCACGCTCCACCCATTCTAACGCCGCATCAAATTTACCCCTAGTTTTATATATATTCGCAAGTGTCTCACAATCATCAGGTTGATAACCGGTTTGCTCACACAGCTTACAATACGATGAGATGTCGCATTGCTCTCTGTAAATTGCCTTTAACGTGGAAATGTCATTTTGAAGTTCATAAGGAATCTGCTGTTGTTCCTGTGCGGACTTGGTCTTAATGGCATTGATTTTTGTCAAAGACCCATCTTCAATAATGGCTCTAAATGCCTTCAATCCATTTTTGTTCAAAACCTTTGTGGTCTCTTCCTCCAGTTTATAACAAAAACCGTAATCATCATTTTTTATCCACGTCAAAAGTCTCCTTATGGTATCTACCGGATCTGCTTTCATGGCCTGACGAGCCTTAACCCATGAACAGAAGAGTCCTTCAGCGAATTGACCAAGATCTCCGCCAGAATCGTCAATCTCTTCAATTTTTTCATAGCATCCGGCAATGAATATCTCATAGAGTAAAACGGCGCGTGCGGGTTTCGTTTTAATCAGCTCGTCTATTCGGTTTTTCACATCAGTCAATTCCTGCACAAATTTAGAGGCATAGTTGTACGGAACAAAGCCGCCCAAGTTAAGGGCGAGTTCAATAGAATCAACGAGAGAATCTGTTTTTTCTTAGTGACCGACATAATTTGCCTTAATCCAACAATTATCGGGACTTATATCATCTTAGATACTGGTATCAATCGAAAAAAGCAGATTTCAAATATGAAAAAGTGCCGGGAGTTTTCGTCCAAAGCATATTACTATACATGGAGGACACGTTTTCAGAGATTAAGGCGGCCATTGGCAGACACTCTCTCCATGATTCTGAATCGGAACTTAGCCAGAGCGCCATGAATCTTGTGAGTTTTTTTGAGCTCCTCATGCAGATCGATAAAGAGCACTCCTCTGCCACCAGAACAAATACAGACAAAGAGGGAAAAGGTGATGAAGATATCCGAAGTGAACATCAGTTTTGTAAAGCCCTGCGACGGCCTTGTCGGCTTTGCAAGCCTCATTATCGACGATCAAATATACGTCGGCTCCATAGCCATTCACAAGCGCTTGGGTGGTGACGGTTACCGGCTGACCTATCCACCAAACGGAAAATCGGACATTATCAATCGTCCGGTCGTTCATCCGATCACGCGCGAATGCGGCAAGATTATTGAAGAGGCAGTTGTCAGAAAACTTGAAGAGGTGATGAAGAAACACAATGATCGATACAGTAGTGCTCACATTTGAGAAGGATCAGTTTGAGATTATCAACCCTGATCGTTTCAGTCCTTCAGCACGGATGATGGACATTCAGCCAAGCAGAATCGGGCGTAACGGATGCATCAAGTGTTTTCGGAATCCCGGCAAAGAAGACCTCGCACGCGGCATAAAATCTATCTTGGGCAAGACGGCTACCGCCACACTGAAACGAATGCAAAGCGATATGGGCATGATGGAACCTTGCAAGTCAATAACCAGCGCCTTAAAGAAGATCAGTGACGATCTGGAACAATTCGACCCTATAAGGCTTCCAAACACAATAGGAACACAGAAAAGCGAGTTATTGACAGGTGAATAATAATAGTAATAAGTATTCGGGCAAAAGGAGCTAAAAGCCATGAAATGTGAATATTGTGAATATGAATGGATGCCCAAAAAGGCAAGCCCTGTCTCATGTCCAAGGTGCAAACAGCGCCTTGACAGGCCGAGGCGTGTGGTCGGACTACAGATTGGCGGCACCATCGGTCCAAACGACAAAGTCGGCATGCACATCGCCATTCCGATAAAACCCGGCGTTGGGGTGACAGTCGATCTGAACACCAAGTTCGATGTGGCGCTTAGGGCAATCGCCAAGAATATCGGCGATCATCCCAAATCGGGCGCCATCAGACAGTCTGTCAATGAGACAATAAATGACCGCAGTGGCGAGAGCAAACTACAGAAGATTCACACGGTGGTTATGACCTGTGCTGGCATAACCACAGTAGCCAAGCATGTGGCGCAGATTACAAAATTATTGGGGTTTTAGAAAAATGGAATCGGTAAATCAGGAAAAACTAGTCGTATCGAAAAAACGGGTTGCAGATCATGGAGAGGTTTATACTGCGAAGCGCGAAGTTAACGCCATGCTCGATCTGGTAAAACAGGAAACGGAAAGAATAGATTCCCGTTTTCTTGAACCGACATGCGGCGATGGAAATTTTCTGGCGGAGGTCTTGGAAAGAAAGCTTCTCATTGTTGAAAATCGTTACGGCAAAAACCAACCCGAATTTGAAAGATATGCCGTTGTCGCAATATCCAGCCTCTACGGAATAGATATTTTGGGGGACAACGTTTCTAAGTGTAAAGCACGGCTTTTCAGGATCTTTGATGATAGATATACAGGTCTGTATGGTGATAAAACCAAGGAAGAATGCAGGGATTCTGTAAAATATCTTCTCGAACGAAATATCATCTGGGGAGACGCGCTTACTCTCAATACCATTGGCGCCACTCCCAAGCCAATCGTCTTTTCTGAATGGTCGCCGGTAAACAGCAACATGATGAAGAGACGGGATTTTGCGTTTCACGAACTCCTTTCACACGCGGCGACGAAGGAATTGCCTCTCTTCTCTGATCTGGGAGAAGACGTCTTCATTCCTGACCCTGTGAAAGAATATCCCGTAACGCATTTTTTGAGGATCGCAGATGCCAAGTAATAACAATTATAACCCGGATGTCCTGACCTGTCTTGCCAATTTGAGCAACGACGAGGTCTTCACGCCGCCACAGATGGTAAATCGGATACTCGATCTATTGCCGGAGGATATCTGGAAAGATGAAAAGGCCACTTTTTTCGATCCGTTCTGCAAGACCGGCGTATTCTTGAGAGAGATCGCAAGACGGCTGATGGTCGGCTTAGAAAAGAAAATTCCAGACAGGCAAAAGAGAAGCGATCATATCTTCAAGAATCAGATATTCGGCATTGCGATAACGGAACTCACCGCACTGCTTTCCAGAAGATCGGTCTATTGTTCAAAAACCGCCAACGGAAAATATTCTGTCTGCGAATCATTCGATAACAAACACGGCAATATTGTATTTGAACGAACAGAACATGAGTGGGTAAATGGGAAGTGCCAATTTTGCGGCGCGAACAAGGAAATTTACGACCGCAATCCCGAACTCGAAACTCACGCATATCAGTTTATCCACACAGAAAAACCCGAGGAGATATTCAATATGAAATTCGACGTAATCATAGGCAATCCGCCGTATCAGTTGAGTGATGGGGGAGCAAAAGCGAGCGCCTCACCTTTGTATCATCTCTTTGTTCAGCAGGCCAAAAAACTGAATCCTCGCTTTCTAACCATGATTATTCCATCTCGGTGGTTTTCTGGAGGAAAAGGTTTAGATGAATTTAGAAATGAAATGTTCATGGATAGGCGCATAAGAAGGCTTATTGATTTCCCGGATTCAACCGAATGTTTCCCTGGAATAGACCTGAGTGGAGGTGTCTGTTATTTCTTATGGGATCGCGATAATAAGGGGGATTGTGAAATAAGTACTTACATTGATGGAAAAGTGTCTACAATGAATAGGCCCTTAATTGAGGACCATATTGGATCCTTCATAAGGTATAATGAAGCAGTATCGATTTTGCACAAAATATCTAGATTTAAAGAGAAAGGATTTGGCGAACAGGTCAGTGCAAGAAAGCCGTTTGGTTTCTCAACGGATTTTGGCGGATATAAAAAATCCACATTCAAGGACAGTGTTAGAATATTCACTAATAAAGGTGTTGGATTCGTTAAACGTACTGATGTTACGCAAAATAATAAATGGATGGACAAGTGGAAGGTTTATATCTCCATGGCGTATGGAGAACGCATATCCTCATCCTATTGGGTTCTTGGCAAACCATTCTTAGGTGAACCTGAAACGTGTTGTGCTGAAACATATCTTCTTATTGGCCCGTATCCATCAAAAAAAATATCGCTGAATGTCATGAGTTACATTCGGACAAGATTTTTCAGATTTCTTGTTCTCCTAAACAAACCAACACAACATGCCACTAACAAAGTTTATACGCTTGTTCCCTCACAAGATTTCAATGAGCCTTGGACAGACGAAAAGCTCTACAAAAAATACGGCCTGTCCAAAGATGAAATCGCCTTCATAGAATCCATGGTCCGCCCAATGGAGGCAAACGATGAATAAAGAAGGCAGCGAAGCGGTTACAATTTGTAACCGGTTGGAATACATCAATAAAGATATCGAGGTGTTGGGATGACCAATAAACTGCAATCATCGGCGCCTGGCGGAGACATCCTGCTATATAGAACAGAAGACGGCAGAGATTGCGTTGAAGTGCACCTCAAAAATGAAACCATCTGGTTATCGTTGAACCAGATGAGCACCCTATTCCAGCGTGACAAATCGGTCATTTCTAAACATATCAAGAACTTATTTGATGAGGGGGAGCTGATCTCCGATTCAGTTGTTGCAAATTTTGCAACAACTGCTGCCGATGGAAAGATCTATAACGTTGATTATTTTAATTTAGATGTGATCATCTCCGTGGGCTATAGAGTGAAATCCTTGCGCGGGACACAATTCCGCAAGTGGGCTACAGAAAGGCTTCGGGAGTACATAGTCAAGGGATTCACGCTTGATGACGAGCGTCTCAAAAAAGCGGGCGGCGGAAGTTACTTTGATGAATTGCTTGCCCGCATCCGCGATATACGGTCGTCGGAAAAGGTCTTTTGGCGAAAGGTCTTGGATATTTATGCCACAAGCATTGATTACGATCCTCGGGCGGAGGTCTCTCAAAAATTCTTCGCAGTTGTTCAAAACAAAATGCACTGGGCGGCGCATGGGCATACTGCCGCAGAGGTTGTTCATTCACGTGCAGATGCCGCCAAACCCAACATGGGTGTGACGTCATGGACGGGCAAACATCCGAGAACGGAAGACACTGAAATCGCAAAAAATTATCTGAATGAAAAAGAACTGAACGCCCTGAATCGTATTGTAACAGCTTATCTGGAGTTTGCAGAAATTCAGGCATTAAACCGTAACACAATGACAATGAATGACTGGATAGTGAAGCTGGATGATTTCTTGAGACTTAGCGGCAGGGATATTTTATCTCATGCCGGTAAAGTAAGTCATGAGAAGGCTATCGAAAAGGCGCGCGCTGAATACGAGAAATATCACACTGCTCATCTTGACGATGAGTGGCCGGTTGAAAAACACTTTCTGGAGGCTGCAAAAAAACTCGCCCCGCCGTCGAGCTCCATGAAAAAGGGAAAGAAAGGCGGCAACAAATGACCGCAACCAATTTCTTTCCTCAAAGGCCTGATTCGAAACCGACCATATATGCCTACGAGGACACACATCCTCAATACAAAGGACTGCTCAAGGTCGGTTTCACAAACAAAGATGTGAGACAAAGGGTTGCGGAACAGTATCCCACGCTTAGGCCCGGCAAACTCCCCTACGGGATCATGCTCGAAGAGTCTGCTATGCGCCGTGACGGAAGCGTTTTTACCGATCACGAGGTGCATCGTTATCTAAAACAAAAGGGCATTAAGAATCCAGATGGAGAGTGGTTTAAATGCACCGCCAAGGACGTGAGATCGGCGATTATCGCGATCAAGGAAGGTCTCCTCTCTGAAGAGAATCGTTCCATTGATTTCAAGATGCGTCCTGAACAGGAAGCGGCCGTAGAAAAAACGATCGCCTACTTTAAAAGCTTCAGGAAGGAAAACCATGATAAGACGCCGCATTTTTTATGGAACGCCAAGATGAGATTTGGGAAGACCTTCGCCGCTTATCAGCTTGCAAAGAAAATGGGCTGGAAAAAGGTTTTGGTCCTCACATTTAAACCAGCCGTTCAAAGTGCATGGGAAGAAGATTTAAAGACGCATATGGATTTCAAGGGATGGCAGTTTATCTCCAGAAATGGGCTGACCTTTGAAGAGGCAAAAAAGAACAAACCCTTTGTCTGTTTTGGTTCATTTCAGGATTATTTGGGGAAGAATTCCGTCGGCGGAATCAAGGCAAAAAACGAGTGGGTGCATACGACCAACTGGGATTGTGTGATATTTGATGAATATCACTATGGCGCGTGGCGCGATAATGCTAAAGAACTCTTTGAAGCGGAGGACAGCAAGGAAATCAAATTTCAGGAAGGCGAAGGGTTGGAATATTTTGACGAAGAGATTCTGCCCATTACGACTGACGCCTATTTGTATCTTTCAGGCACACCTTTCAGGGCAATTGCCTCCGGCGAATTTATAGAAGAGCAGATTTACAACTGGACATATTCGGATGAACAGCGCTCGAAAAAAACATGGCTGGGAGACAACAATCCATATTTGTCATTGCCCAGAATGGTCATGCTTACCTATCAACTTCCCAATTCTATCCGTGAAATCGCAATGCAGGGAGAATTCAGCGAGTTTGATTTGAATGTCTTTTTCTCCGCTGAAGGAACGGGCAATAAAGCAAAATTCAAATACCAGAATGAAGTGCAAAAATGGCTGGATCTGATTCGCGGGGCATTTCTGGAAACAACCATAGACAATCTTAAGCTTGGCGCGAAAAAACCTCCAATGCCGTTTTCGGATGTGCGTTTATTGAATGTTCTGTCACACACCTTCTGGTTTTTGCCCAGCGTTGCCTCCTGTCATGCCATGAAAAATCTTCTCTCGGAGCGGCAGAATGCCTTTTATCAAGATTATAAAATCATCGTTGCCGCCGGAAGCAATGCTGGAATCGGCGTAGAAGCGCTTCCGCCGGTGTTGGATGCAATGGACGAGCCGCTAAAAAACAAGACCATAACCCTTTCTTGCGGCAAATTAACAACTGGCGTTTCGGTGAAACCGTGGATAGGCATATTCATGCTTCGAAATTCGTCCAGTCCGGAGACGTATTTTCAAGCAGCATTCAGGGTGCAAACGCCATGGACGATCAAGAATCCGGATGATCTCTCGCCAAACAAGGAGGAGATCATCAAACAGGAATGTTATGTCTTTGACTTCGCGCCGGACAGGGCGTTGCGTCAAATCGTTGATTACAGCTGCCGCCTGAATGTAAACGAATCGAATCCTGAAAAGAAGGTCGAGGAATTTATCAGCTTCCTTCCCGTGCTTGCCTATGACGGCAGTTCAATGAAGCAGATCGATGCCGCAGGTATTCTCGATATGGCAATGAGCGGAACGACTGCAACTCTTCTGGCAAGACGCTGGGAAAGCGCTTTGCTGGTGAATGTGGACAATGGGACGCTTCAGCGGCTTATGGATAACAAAGATGCCATGAACGCACTGATGAGCATCGAAGGGTTTAGAAATTTAAATCAAGACATTGAAACCATCATCAACAAATCCGATGCGATCAAAAAAGCCAAGAAGGATGCAAATGAAAGGGATTTGACGGCCAAGGAAAAACGAGAGCTGACCGAAGAAGAAAAAGAGTATAAGAGCCTTCGAAAACAAATACAAGAAAAGCTCATCAAGTTTGCAACCATGGTGCCCGTCTTTATGTATTTGACGGACCACCGCGAACGGAGCCTCAAAGATGTTATCACACAACTGGAGCCCGGCCTTTTTAAGAAGGTAACCGGCCTATCGATAAAAGAATTTGAATTGCTCGTGAGCCTTGGGGTGTTCAACAGCGCACTGATGAATGACGCAGTTTATAAGTTCAAGCGATACGAAGACGCAAGCCTCGTTTATACTGGCATTAACAAACATGAGGGTGAAGACATCGGCCTTTATGACACGGTTTTAAGCTCGAAAGACTATCGGGCAACGTTTGAGAACGTGGTTAAGTGAAAGAAAATATGTTGCGTTAGCATTTTGGAGTTTTTTTGATGAACAATGACAGGTTTTTAACCATAACCAAAGAAACCAAAGATTCGGGATCAAACGATTGGAAGCTACTTGACGATGTGACAAGGGTTTTTAATTGTCTGATCATCGTTGGAGCTGGCAATCACTATGATCTTACACCTACGGTGGCACAAATTGCGCGGAAGGAATTAAATTTCGACAGATTTAGAATTATTAGACCTCACTTTGATTATAGTACCGTTGATGATCGACAATTTGATGGATTATTGGAAGCGCATGGTCGTCCATTTTATCGTCAAATATTTGAAATGGAGTCCACCCGCGAAAATGTGGTATTTTATGGAGGCTTTCCCAATAAATACATTGTCAAAGAATCATTTGCTGTCGCGTTCGGTTCTGCAATTCGTTTGAATCTTGAAAACTTAACCGCCAATAGAGTTAATTCTTCGGAAGACGGGTTTTATCACAATTGTTACAGGGATGTTCTCGTAAGCTGTAGCAACAGCTGAATGGCTTATTATGATTTCGATTTCGAATACAAATTCCCTTACACAGAGTTGCAAAATAGATTTCCCCATCATCTGAATAATGGCAATCATCAGAAGACAATATTTGTAAATCCTTTAGAGTTTTTTTATCAGTATTTTGATAGACGTAATGTGCGTTGGTTGAATATGAATCAGGATGGAATTTTAGAAGAGAACATTAATGTTGATAGGTTGGTAAGCTGTCATGGAAATGTTCAGGTTTCCAGAACGGACTTGATGTTGCCGGGGAACACAGGTGCAATTGATTCGGAAACGAGACAAAAAGCCGAATATTTTATAGGTGAATCACAGGTAGTTATTGCCTTGGGTTGCTCATTTTCTGACTACGATTACGATATTTTTGAAATGCTCGACAAGGCCAATACAAGCAGGTTTATTATTTTTGATCTTAACGAAGACGCGGTGTATAAAAATCTGAAGGCTGTTTTTCCAAAGGCAACTATAATACTTCGCCACACATCCCTGCCAATAATTCCAGATTTCAAGCAAACGGCTTTGCAACAATGCGCTTTAGGAATTAGCTTTAAATTAAACCAGTCAAAAGGTGCTTTATGGAAGGCATGACGCTGTTTCACCAGCTATTTCCGGATATCGGACTGGAAGAAACGCGAACAATAACCGTTTTTAAAAAACGCGATGGCCTGCCAAAAGGGAGTTACGGCTTTGTTGAACTTTATTGTGTTGATCCGAATTGTGATTGCAGACGAGTAATGTTCAATGTGGTTTCTGAAAAACCCGCGAAGCATTTGGCGACCATCAATCACTCATTTGAACCTCCGCTACCGGATGATGTTATAAAAGAACAATCTTTTCTAGACGAGTTGAATGTTCAATCCGAGCATTCGCCGACACTTCTAAAACTCTTCAAGGAAGTCCTCTTAAATGATTCTGTTTTTACCGAGCGCATTGAAGAACACTATAAAATGGTAAAGACTGCCTTAAAAAACCCAACCCATAAAGTATGGAAGGTTATTAAAGGTGCAACTAAAGATTATGCCGGAGAAAATCTCCGCTCGAATATCAAGAACATTGATCCTTATTCTCCTTGTATATGCGGCAGTGGCAAAAAATTCAAATGGTGTTGCCGTGAAAAGATGATGAGGATTGATTCTGAAAGGGAGTAAAGGATGCTGATATTACGTTGTACACAAAAGCTACTAAAGAAGCTGGATGTTCCAGAGAACCAGTTGGCTTCCGATAATGCCGTATCGATCTCGCCTCTTGGAAATTGGCATGCTCATGTCATTGGGGTTTCTCGTAATCACGGCATAATATTCATAAACGATGCGACACTGTTCTCTTTCGTCGTATTCGATGTCTCAAAGGCAACGCTCAAAAATGAACTTCCGGCAGTTTTCAACAGCGCACTCTATAATGTTTTGTTGTCCGAGGTATTTTCCACAGATTGGATTAAGAAGGCGAGCGAAGTGAGCAGTGTTTTCAAAGTTGGGCGTAGTACGAGTAGGCGCGTTCTTGGAAGTATCAACGATCTTATAAGGCATTACCAGTTCTATATTTTGAGGGATGATGGAATTGAAAAATGTAACATGCAGAAGACGGTTCGCGAGATGAACAGAATCCCGCAAAAGAATCTCGGTTGGAATTATTCGATTGAGGCTATGAAGAAGCTTGCAAACGAGCCGTTTCGTGAGGATGCGCTTCTTCACTGATAATTGAGGGGTAAAAAGGGCAACGAGCGGTTGCCCGATTGATGGAGGCCTAACTGTTTGAACTGTCGCCGTAATAAGGGCATTCAATAGAGGCTGTATAAACGGGATTGCCCAAATGCATGGGATAATTCTTATCCATCAGAGCGTCCACCAGCCAATACCAATTGCAGGTCGACTCAACTGCAATGCCCTTTATTTGCCCTCGATATGGAAGAAGTGTCGTCAATATCTTCTCCTTGTCGTTAGGCAATCGCCGGGACAAGATCCTCTCGGAATCCTTATTCAGAATCCCTATGTAACTA
>PCWZ01000054.1 GCA_002796305.1 Deltaproteobacteria bacterium CG11_big_fil_rev_8_21_14_0_20_49_13 | reverse complement strand
CCCCCTTATAAAGAGGATAAGGTATATGTTGGATAGAGAATGGAGGGAGTTGAAGAAAGTTATCCATAGTCCGCACACCAGCCCGTAAGGAGCTGGTGTGTGCGGACTGTGGATAACTTTATTTTTTTTGATTTGCGAGGCGAGTTATCCACACCCCCACGCGCACCGGCCATCTTCGGCGCCGGCGCGTGAGGTATGGATAACTCACTCGTTCGCTGAATACGATGCGGGTAAAGGTTCCTAATGTAATGTGAAGAAAAGCCTTCAGATCTGGGCGGATAGCCTGAAATGCTCTCTTTTAATCACAGCGCAATTGACATTGTAGATCTTTCCTGCTAGACGAACTTTCCCATAATGAAGAAGGTCGAAGCAATCATCAAACCCTTCAAGCTTGACGACGTAAAAGAGGCGCTTACAGATGTCGGCGTCACCGGCATGACCATCACAGAAGTTAAAGGATTTGGACGCCAAAAAGGGCACGCAGAGGTCTATCGCGGCGCCGAATATATCGTAGATTTCCTGCCAAAGGTGAAAATAGAAGTGACCGTTGCGGATGAATCTGTAACGGACGTGGTCAGCGCCATCCAGCAGGCCGCGCATACCGGAAAGATCGGCGACGGAAAGATATTCGTGATCCCGGTCGAAGAGGCGATGAGGATCCGCACAAAGGAGACAGGAAGAGAGGCGATATAGTTATCGACGCTCATGGTGAGCTTGTCGAACCATGGGCGTTGCCAAATATAGCGGTTCATCCTTCGACAAGCTCAGGATGAGCGGATAGGAGTTGCAAAAATGGCAGTATCAACCCCGAAGGAAGTGTTGGCTCTTGCGAAAGAGAACAAGGTGAAGATGGTCGATTTCAAATTCGTCGATCTCCCCGGTGTATGGCAGCATTTCAGCGTGCCGCTGGTCGAGCTTGACGAGGGTTCGTTCGAGGACGGATTCGGTTTCGATGGTTCTTCCATCAGGGGCTTTCAGCCGATCCATGCGTCCGACATGATAATCATACCGGACCCGAAGACCGCCGTTATGGAGCCGTTCCATGCGGTCCCGACACTTTCTCTTATCTGTAATATCTTCGACCCAATTACCAAACAGCCATATTCAAGGGACGCCCGATACATAGCCCAAAAGGCCGAGAGCTATCTCAAGTCCACAGGGCTTGCGGATACCGCGTTCTTCGGGCCGGAAGCGGAATTTTTTATCTTCGATAGCGTCAGGTTCGATCAGACGCACAACAGCGGCTATTACCATGTTGACTCGGTAGAGGGCCGGTGGAACAGCGGCCGCGAAGAGTCTCCGAACCTTGGCTTTAAACCGCGCTACAAAGAAGGATATTCCCCCGTTCCGCCGACGGATTCCCAGCAGGATATAAGGACCGAGATGACGCTCGTTATGGAACAGGTCGGCATCCATGTTGAATGCCAGCATCACGAAGTTGCCACGGCGGGTCAGGCCGAGATCGACATGAAGTATGCGCCTCTTGTTCAAAGCGGCGATCAGCTGATGTGGTTCAAATATATTATCAAGAACGTTGCCAAGAAGCACAACAAGACCGCAACGTTCATGCCAAAGCCGCTCTTTGAAGATAACGGAAGCGGCATGCATGTTCACATAAGTCTCTGGAAGAACGACAAACCGTTATTTGCAGGCGATCGTTATGGCGGGCTTTCTGAAATGGCCCTTTGGGGTATTGGCGGCATATTGAAACATGCGCCGGCGCTTAGCGCGTTCTGCAATCCTACAACAAACTCTTATAGAAGACTTGTCCCCGGGTTCGAAGCGCCGATCAATCTTGCATATTCAAGCAGGAACCGTTCGGCATCGGTCAGAATCCCTATGTATTCGGCGTCCCCCAAGGCCAAGCGACTTGAGTACAGAACGCCCGATCCTTCATGTAACGGTTATCTTGCATTCTCAGCAATAATGATGGCGGTTTTAGACGGAATTCAGAGACGTATCGACCCGGGTCCGCCGCTTGATAAGGATATTTACGGACTCTCACCCGAAGAGCTCAAGAACGTTCCGAAGGCTCCGGGAACGCTAGGAGAAGCCATCGCGGCGCTTGAGAAGGATTGCGAATTCCTGCTGAAAGGAGATGTCTTCACTAAAGACGTCATAGACATGTGGATCGATTATAAGACAAAACATGAGATAGCGCCGGTGGCCTTAAGGCCTGTGCCTCACGAATTTGCGTTATACTTTGACATTTAGCTAGATTTTGGTAACAATGAAAGCCGTTCATGGTGGGCCGGCCTGACCATGAACGGCTTTTTATTCTAAAGCTTCATCCTTCGACTTCAAACTTCAGGATGAGCAATAATGGGGAGAAAAAAATGAAAAGAATTGCGCTTTGTTTCCTGCTTCCTGCTTCCTGCTTCCTGCTTCTTCTGTCATGCAACAAGGGGACCACCACCGCAGTGGTCGTACCCGCCAATCCTACAGAAGTGGTCGCCACGGTGAACGGTGCGAACATCACCAACGCCGACCTTGATATCGCTATAAAGGGAAGGCTTCAGCGCGTTGACCAGGAGATCTATGAGATAAAGAAGGGCGCCTTGAGCGAACTTGTCGAAACCACGCTTATAGAAGAGGCCGCCAAGAAACAGGGTAAATCGGCCGATGACTACATGAAGGAGAACATAGAAGACAAGGTCTCTGCCCCGACGGACGAAGATATCAAGAAATTCTACGACCAGAGAAAAGAACAGATGGGCGGGAAGTCATTTAAAGAGGCCGAAGGTCAGATAAAGGCGTACCTTGAGCAGTCAAGAAAACAGGCCGTGAGGGCACAGCTCCTGAACGGGCTGAAGGCCTCGGGAAATGTTAAGGTTCTTCTCTCTCCGCCGCGCATAGAGGTCGAGGTGGGCGACAATCCTTCGATAGGACCCAAGAACGCCCCTATCACTATAATCGAATTCACGGATTACCAGTGTCCGTTCTGTTCGCGAGTTCGCCCGACCATCAAGCAGATAACCGAAGAGTATAAGGATAAGGTCCGCTATGTCCTTCGCGATTTCCCTCTTTCGTTCCATCAGTTCGCAAAGAAGGCGCATGAAGCGGCGCGCTGCGCAGGCGATCAGGGAAAATATTGGGATTATTCAAACGAGCTTTGGGCACATCAGCAGGCGTTGCAACCGGACAAGCTCAAAGAATATGCAAAGGCCACCAAACTTAACATGAAGAAGTTCGATGAATGTCTGGATAAGGGTAAATACACCAAAGAGGTGGAAGAAAACGTTGCCTACGGCGCCTCCGTCGGAGCCCAAGGGACGCCTTCTTTCTTTATTAACGGGATATTCTTCTCAGGCGCGAGACCTTATGCAGATTTTAAAGTGGTCATCGATCAGGAACTGAACAAGTAATTGAATTAGTGTCATCCTGAGCGTAAGCGAAGGATCTCCTTAACATGATTTGATTCGCGAGATCCTTCGGCCTTCCGGCCTCAGGATGACATTTTATTATGCTAGATCTCAAATTTGCAATCTCTAATCTGGATGTTATCAAGAACATGTTGGCCCAAAGGGGAAAGGAGCAGGACCTTTCACCTTTAGAAGGCCTTAACGACAGGCGCAAAAAACTTCAGCAGGAGTTCGACTCTTTACGTTCCGAACAGAACAAGGCCTCCGCAGAGATAGCCAAACTTAAAAAAGAGAAGAAGGATGCAAGCGTCATCATCGATTCCATGCAAAAGGCGGCTACACGCGTTAAAGAGATCCAGCCGGAGCTGGCCAAGATCGAAGACGAACTTAAGTATAAGCTCCTTGAACTGCCCAATATCCCCCATGAAAGCGTTCCCAAAGGGACATCGGCGGACGATAACAAAGAGATAAGAAAATGGGGGAATATCCCGTTGTTCTCATTCAAGGCGCTGGAACATTTCGATATCGGAGAAAAGCTGGGCATCCTTGATTTTGACCGTGCGGCGAAGATCTCGGGAGCAAGATTCACAATATATAAAGGTTTTGGCGCGCAGCTTGAGCGGGCGCTCATCAACTTTATGCTGGACCTCGCCACCCGCGAGAACGGCTACACCGAGGTCTTGCCTCCCTACATGGTCAATGCCAAGGCGATGACGGGGACAGGGCAGCTCCCGAAGTTCGAGGCCGATCTTTTTAAGACGACCGAAGGTTATTATCTGATACCGACTGCAGAGGTCCCGGTTACGAACATGTTAGCAGATGAGATATTAAAGGAGAGCGAACTTCCAATTAGATATGCCGCCTATACCGCATGCTTCAGGAGCGAGGCAGGATCATATGGCAAGGATACCCGAGGCCTCATCCGCCAGCATCAATTCAACAAGGTGGAGCTCGTTAAATTCGCGCATCCCGATAATTCATATAACGAACTGGAATCCTTAACGGGAAACGCGGAGATGGTCCTGCAAAGGCTTAACCTTCCGTATCGCGTTGTTGCTCTTTGTGCTGGTGATCTGGGTTTTTCATCGGCCAAGACCTACGACATCGAGGTATGGCTCCCGGGACAGAACTCCTACAGAGAGATATCTTCCTGTTCGAACTTTGAGGAATTTCAGGCGCGGCGCGCGAATATTCGCTTTAAAGATTCGGCCGGTAAGACGAGATTTGTTCATACCTTGAATGGAAGCGGTGTCGCTGTAGGGAGGACCGTAGTTGCGATCTTAGAGAATTATCAGCAGGCAGATGGAAGCGTTGTTATCCCCGAAGTTCTTCGCCCATACATGCACGGGCTCGAAAGAATCAATAATCAATGACCAAGCTCCAATGACGAATTAAATCACAATTATTCAAATCATAAATGGCTCTTCTCCAAAGTGAGTGGGTGATTTGAGGACATTTATGCTGAGCGGCTCATAACATTCTTGGGTAAGTAAAAAATGACAAATGCATTGTTAGTAAAAAGTTACACCCACGCGCACACCAGCTCCTTACGGGCTGGTGCGCGTGCGTGGATAACTACTTGTCGCGCTTGAAAACAACTTTCTTTTCATTTATAAACAGATGATTCACGTCTAATCGCTTCTTTCCGCCATCTTGTCCAGCAAATGACCCGCTCGATCGGGAGAAGAGCCTCATTAAATATTGTGTTATTGGGATTTGAGCATTTATTCGTCATTGTGATTTGGATATTGGTCACTGTTTCTTAACTATAGCTGCGATCGTTATTGCAATGGAGAGAGGCACCGCCGTCGCCCATTTAAGCCACACAGGTATCATCTCATGCGCGTGGCCTATGGAGGCGTGGATGTTTATTCCGAGATATGCATAGAGCCAGTTGAGAAACATTCCCAAAAGGACCGCACATGTCGCAATAGAAATGATATAAATGACGACGGTCCTTTTTCCAAGCAGGTTGGCTATTACCGTGAGCGACGCCGCATTTGTTGCCGGACCGGCAAGGAGGAATACAAGGGCCGCGCCCGGGCTCATCCCTTTGAGTACCAACGCCGCCGCTATCGGTGTGGATGCGGTGGCGCATACATACAAAGGAAGCCCCACGGCAAGCATGATGAACATTGAGAGCCATCCCTCGCCCATGTAATTTTCAATGAAGCTTACGGGCATTGCGTAGCTTATGACGCCGGCTATCACCACTCCTATCAGAAACCACCTGCTTATATCCGTTAAAAGGTCCACGAACGCGAACCGCGCACCGGAAGAGAGGCGTTCCTTCATCGTATGTTCATGTTTTATTGTTCCTGCTTCCTGCTTCCTGCCTCCTGCCTCGTCTTCATGACAATGCGGACATTCATGAGCGTCAGATCTTTTTTCGTCTTCTTTTTTGCCGAACATTATCTCGCCTAAGCCGGCAATGATGCCGGTCATGAATGCTGCTATGGGTCTGAATATCGTCATCAAGGGATCGATAAGCGCATAGGTAATTGCGATGGAATCGACGCTCGATTCCGGAGTTGTTATGAGAAATGAGACCGTTGCGGGTTTGCTTGCCCCTTGTTTTCTGAGACCGATGGCTGTGGGGACAACTCCGCATGAACACAAAGGCAGGGGTACTCCAAAAAGGGCGGCCAGAAAGACCGACCTCATATTCCTGCCGCCCATGTATTTTACTATGGTATCCGCAGATATGAACGCTCTAAGTAGCGCGGCCACGAACAGGCCGAATATTATAAAGATAGATGCGTCCAAAAGTATCTGCCAGGAAGAATTCAATATGCCGATAAGATATTCCATAGTTATTTATGGATGCCAAGATGCTCCTCCGGAGCCTTTTCAAGCGCCATTCCGCACTCCTTGCATTTTCCAGGTTTGTCAGCAACGACATCTTTATGCATCGGGCACCGGTATTTGATGTTATAACCATCCATTTTGCTCATCTCCATTCCGCACTTTGGGCATTTGGCCGGCGTAGCGGATGTCACGTCCTGGTGGTTCGGGCACTTGTACGCCGCCGCTTGCTGCGTTGCGGCCTTTGCATCGTCGTGGCCACGCATGTGGCCCTTATGTCCCTCTTCGGCGATCGCTCGCCCCGCAACCGTTAGCGCAAACATTGCGCATGTTGCGATCAGTATCTTTTTCATAGCGTTTCCTCCTTTGGGTACATGTATTTGGGTCCTAGTCACCATGACTGGGTTCCCCTGTATCGTTATGATGGTGATGTTCGCCATCATGGATATCGTGCTGGATGTTCTCACCTATTATATTTGTCCCTACGCCGTATTCATAGACGAGCCTTCCGCCAAGATGCGCGCCGAAAGAGATGATCCCAACACCTATCAATGAAAGTACGATATATGATACGAGCATCAGTCTCATTTGCGGAAGGCGCGTTCTGTTCACTATTCTTATTATGAACAATATCAGAAATATTGCGCCGGCGATCAGCTGAAGACGTTCGTGATCTTCCATGATCTCATGCGCCGCATCGAGATGCGGCGCGGAGGATGCCGCCAAAAGGCCTGTTGTTGCGGCCGCCGCTATGGCGATCATGCCGAAAAATAGGCTCCACCAGCCGGCGTTCTCCAGCGAACCCTTTTTAAAGAGCCTTCCTAAAATATCGCACGCGACGCTAAATATCAGCAAGGCGATCGGAAAATGAACGAACAATGGATGAATGTTCTGCATATTAGAGCCCTGACTTTTTTAATTCCCTTTGTTTCCACAAGAAATATATCGCCGGATAGACCAAGAGTTCCATGGCAAATGAAGTTGCAAGGCCGCCGACCATCGGGGCCGCGACGCGTTTCATCATATCGGCGCCCGTTCCGAACGACCACATGATGGGGATCAGTCCCATGAAGGCCGCTGTCACTGTCATCATTTTTGGTCTTATTCTTTTTACGGCGCCGTGAATTATGGCCTCTACAAGATTTCCTTCTGTCTTCATTTGGCCGTTCTTCACAGCTTCATTATAGGACAAGTCCAGGAATAGCATCATAAAGACACCCGTTTCAGCGTCAAGCCCCATAAGGGCGATCATGCCGACCCAGACCGCTATCGATATGTTGTACCCAAGCATCCACAGGAACCACACCGCTCCGACGAGGGAGAAGGGAACGGCGAGCATTACAACCCCGGCCTTGAACGCCGACTTTGTGTTCGCATATAAAAGCAGGAAGATGATGAAGAACGTCAGCGGCAGGACTATTTTTAGACGTTCGCGGACGCGGAGCATGTTCTCATACTGGCCGCTCCATTGCAGTGAGTAGCCCTCGGGAAGTTTCAACCGTTTTGAGACCTCTTCTTTGGCGTCTGTGACATAACCTCCCACATCTCTTCCGGCAAGATCGACATATACATATCCAGCAAGCATGCCGTTCTCATCCCTTATCATCGAAGGCCCTAGCGAAATATTGATATCTGCTATCTGCGCCAGCGGAATATGCGCGCCGGACGGGGTGGTGACCAGGACGCGCGAGAGCTTTGGAATGTCATCACGCAGCTCGCGGGCGTATCTTACATTTATGGGGTATCTCTCGCGCCCTTCGATGGTCGTGCCAACGTTCTCGCCGCCTATCGCGGATGTTATGACCATTTCGGCATCCTCGACCGAAAGCCCGTAACGGGCCAGTTCTTCGCGTTTGAGATCAAAGTCTACAAAATAGCCGCCGGCCGCGCGTTCTGCAAAGATGCTCCTGGTTCCTTGGACATCTTTCAGTATTCCTTCGATCGAGGCACCTATCCGTTCTATCTCTTTTAGATCGCTGCCGTAGATCTTGATCCCGACAGGTGTCCGGACACCGGTTGAGAGCATGTCGATACGCGCCTTAATTGGCATTGTCCATGCGTTGGTGACGCCCGGGAATTGCATCGCCTTGTTCATCTTATCTATCAGCTCATCCCACGATATCTTTTCAGGCCACTTGTCCATCGGTTTCAATATAACGGTCGTTTCCATCATCGAGAACGGGGCGGGGTCGGTGGAACTCTCTGCGCGCCCGGCCTTGCCGAACACTGTTTCGACTTCAGGAAAGGATTTGAGTATCTCATCTTGTTTCTGGAGGAGTTTCCCTGCTTCTGTTACGGAGATGCCCGGGAGCGTTGTCGGCATATAAAGGATAGAACCTTCATTCAAGGGCGGCATGAACTCGCTTCCCAGCATGAAGAAGACCGGCACGGTAGTGAGCATTACGAGAACGGCCCCGATTATTGTCCTTTTTGGATATTTAAGGACGCTTCGGCAGACTGGTTCATAGATTTTGAAGAGAGTCTTACTTATCGGGTGTTTTTCTTCGGCGTAATATCTGCCGACCGTTATCTGATTTGTGAACCATGAGAGCCATCTGGGTCTAAAGTGCAGAAAATCCATCCTTGTAAAGAACATCCTCATCGCGGGGTCGAGCGTTATCGCGAGTACCGCGGCAATGGCCATGGCAAAGGTCTTTGAATAGGCGAGGGGTTTGAATAGTCTTCCCTCCTGATCGACCAGTGTGAATATGGGCAGAAAGGCGACAGCTATGACAAGGAGCGAGAGAAATACCGATGTCCCGACCTCTTTCAGCGCCTCAAGCCTTACTTTATGATAGTCACCTTTTCGTCCGGAATCTTGCCATAGCTGCAATTTTTTATATGCGTTCTCGACCTCGACTATGGCGCCGTCCACAAGTACACCTATAGAGATGGCGATGCCGGCGAGCGACATAATATTAACGGTGATGCCCATGAAGTAGAGCGGTATGAACGAAAGCAACACGGAGACGGGAATGGTAACGATAGGGACGATGGCGGAAGGTATGTGCCACAAAAAGAGAAGGATCACTATGCTGACGATGATCAATTCCTCTATTAGAGTGTCTTTGAGCGTGTCTATTGATTTCTCTATTAAAATAGAACGATCGTATGTCGTTACTATTTCGGCCCCCTTTGGAAGTGAAGGCTTTATCTCTTCTATCTTTTCCTTGACCCTTTCTATGACGTTCAGCGCGTTCTCACCGTGGCGCATGATGACTATGCCGCCCACCGTATCTCCCCCGCCATTAAGGTCTGCTATCCCTCGTCTTATATCCGGGCCTAGCTCCACACGACCAAGGTTCTTGATATAGACAGGTGTGCCCGTCTTTGGATCTGCGCGGACGACTATATTTTCAATGTCCTCTATTGATCTTGCATAGCCTCGCCCTCGGATCATATATTCCGCGCCTGCGAATTCAACGAGCCTGCCGCCGACATCGTTATTTCCCGATCGAACGGCGTTCATCACTGTCGTTATCGGAATATTGTAGGCGATCAGTTTATTGGGGTCCAGATTCACCTGATACTGACGGACAAATCCTCCGACACTTGCAACTTCCGCAACGCCCGGAACGCTCTGCAGATAATAACGCAGGTACCAGTCCTGAAATGAGCGAAGGTCGGCAAGGGAGTTCTCTCCGGTCTTGTCTATAAGCGCGTATTGGAATATCCAGCCGACGCTTGTGGCATCCGGACCCAGCTCTGTTTGAACGCCTTGAGGCAGACGCGGTAATATCTTGCTCAAATATTCAAGGACACGCGAACGCGCCCAGTAAATATCCGTTCCGTCTTCAAAGATGATGTAAACATATGAAAAACCGAAGTCCGAAAATCCTCTTATCGCCTTTACCTTTGGAGCGCCAAGAAGAGCGGAAACGATTGGATATGTCACCTGGTCTTCGATGATATCCGGGCTCCTGTCCCACCTCGAATATATAATGACCTGCGTGTCGGAAAGGTCGGGTATCGCATCGAGGCGGATATTTTTAAGCGCAATTATCCCGCCTATTACCGTCGCGCCGACGATTATCATGACAAGGAACTTATTCGTGGCGCATATTTCTATAATCCGTTTTATCATATGTTATGTGTGTCATTGCGAGCGTAAGCGAAGCAATCTTCTGCGGGGGATTACTTCGGCGCTATCGCTCCTCGCAATGACGGCCCTAATGTTTATGTCCTCCACCGCCTTCCGCCGTCCCTATCGCCGCCTTTAACTTTGACTCCGAGTCTATCAGAAAATTGGCGCTTGTGACGACCGTGTCGCCCTCACTTAATCCATCTTCAACCACGTAGTTGTCTTCTAATTCAGCACCCAATTTAATATCCATCGGCATAAAATGTGTTCCGTCATGGACCATAAAGATGATATTTCTTTCACCGGTGGAGATCACCGCTGATTTTGGAACGAGGAGCCTTTCGCCCAGAGCTATTTTTATCTTGGCGTTGCCGAATGAGAGCGGATTGAGCGTGTCGGAGACATCCTTTATCTCGACATGAAGACGTGCCGAGCGTGTGGCAGGGTCTATTACCGTGTCTATCGATCTTATTATTCCCTTGTACGTCCGGTTTCCCGGGAGTTCCACTGTGACATCTCCGCCAGTTTTTACAAAGGGAAGTTCATATTCATATATTATGGGATATATCAAAGCGTCCTTGCCGGGAAGAAAGAGGCCTCGTTGCGCCTTTTTCAGGTTCTTTATCTCTTTATCGTTCATGCCGAGTATGATGAGCCTGTCGTGTGCGGCAGATGCCAGGGAGTTGTCGCCCATCTTCTTTGCCTCAAGATATTCGGTCTGTGCGACCGCCAGTTCCGGATTAAAGGCAACGCTTGCCACCGTTCTTATCTCCTTTATCGCCCCTGCCTTTTTTATGATATCTGTCTTCACGCCTATCAACTGTTGTCTGTCCAAGGATATCGTTACGCTTGTTCTGTCAGCCCTCTTGTCATTCTGAGCCGCCTCCGGCGGTGAAAAATCTCCTTGTTCAGTTGTATTCGGGAGATCCTTCACTTCGCTTTGCTCGTTCAGGATGACAGGCACCAAATTCATCCCACAGATGGGGCACTGTCCGGGTTTGTCAGATGTGTAGGTCGGATGCATGGGGCAGTGGTATAAAGGAGTGCGTAAGTGCGTAAGTGCGTAAGTGCGCGAGTCCCCAGCATTGTGAGAATAATACCAATAATAAGCACCGCCGCTTGAGATAAGAACGGCAAGAATAACGCCGCCAATACAATAATATCTATTTTTCATGTCATTCTCCTTCTTTCAAATTTCCGCCAACGGCTCTTTCAAGATCGGCGTAGGCCTTGGCCTCATCCACCTTTGCGCGCACCAGCATGAGCTCAGCATTGTTTAGGCTCCTGATGCTGTCGACGATGTTCAAGAAATCGCTCTTTTTGGACCTGTAGGCCTCTTGAGAAGAAGAGAGAAGTACGCGGGCGCGAGGCACTACCTTTCCCGCGTAGATATCGATTATCTTTTTTGATGAAATGAGGCGTGCGTAGCTTGATCTTATCTCCGCTATGGTGTTGAGCTCGACCTCTTTCTTTAAGGAATAGGCACGGTCGAGCATTGCCTTTGATTCACGAACGGCGAATCGCTGTTTGGAAAGAGACCAAAGAGGGACGGAGAGCATTATCCTTCCCATCCATGCGTTTTTAAAACCGTCGGGCATGTCCATGTATCCGGCCCTTAACGTGAGGTCCGGACCATATTGTGATCTGGCAAGCGCAAGACCGTCCTTACCGACGCTTACCATGTTCTCTGCCGAGGCTATTTCCGGTCTTTGTGTTTTTGAGCGTTCGATCAGATCCTCAAGCGGTTCGACAGCCGGGGGTCTTGAAGGTTCCGATATTTTAGTGGCAGGTTCGATATTAGACGATATGAGGCTCGAAAGTCCGGCAAGTTTTTCAATTCTTTCCTGTTCTATCATGGCGAGTCTTGCCTCGATCTCGCCTAGGTCGACCGTTGCCCGCACCGGATCGGATATGGGACCCTGCATGGACGCATAGGCCGCTTCGGATATACTTCTGTTCAGATCGTATATGGAAAGCGTCTGTCGATTGATCCTTTCTTCTTCTTGCAATCCCCATGCTTCGAAATAGGCGAGCTTTACATCCCTTACAACGGTCTGTTCGGTGGAATCACGCTGATGCGAGATGGCGTCCGCTTCATGTCGTTTCTCCTTGTGACCGTAGACGAGCTTGGTGGGAAAGGGTATCTCCTGTTGCACCATGTACTCTATCATACCCTTGTTGATATCTGATGTGTCGGTCGGTACCTGTGTTGCCTGAACCATAAAGGAAGGGTCGGGCGGGGTGGCCGCCTGCGGAGGTCTGGCCCGTGCAGCGTTCGTCTCTTCGCCTGCCGCGATGATGGACGGGTTGTTTGAAAGGGCGGCGTTTATCGCCTCATCGAGGGTCAAGGTCTGCGCAAATGCAAAATTAGGCATCAGCAAATAACCAATGATAAATGACCAGAAAACAAATTGGTTTTTCATAGTATCACCTTATGAACCGGTCTATCGACTCTATCAGTTCATTTATCTTATCTTCTCCGCCCTTTGTCTTGATCGCATCGGCGAGACAGCTTCCCATGTGCCTCTTCATCACAAGTAATGCCACCTGTTCCAAGGCCCTGCGCGCCGCATTGATCTGATTTATTATTTCGATGCAGTATTTTTCGGCTTCGACCATCTGCTGTATCCCCCTTATCTGCCCTTCTACTCTTTTTAGCCTTGCAAGTGAAGCCTCTTTTGTCTCTTGGTTTATCATGCTTATCTCCCTTTGTTAGGATACAGTATACCCCCATAGAGTATTATCGTCAATGAGAATATTGCAAGTTGCGCATATTTTATAACCTTTTATAAGGAGGTCTGGTATCTGACCCGCTCCGTTCCCGAAAGAAAATGGGACGAGCTTGTAAGGTTGAAATGATGGAGGGGTTTTTTGTTTGTTGAGTTTTATCCCGTATATGATATTCTAGCATCGCTATGTTGTACGATTCGAAGTTCTCAAAGCTTGCGGAGCTAAAGAACGAGCTGGATAAATATCGACCGCTTAAGCCGGATGTTTTAAAACAGCTCAAGGAGTATTTTCGTATAGGCCTTACCTACACAAGCAATGCGGTGGAAGGGAATACCCTCACCGAAAGCGAAACAAAGGTGGTCATTGAAGACGGCATAACGATAGCAGGAAAGCCGGTCAATGACCACATGGAAACCTTGGGCCACAGCGATGCCTACGACGAGATATGTGAACTTGCGAAGAAGAGAGGATTTGCCGAACAGGATATTTTAAAACTCCACCGTCTCTTTTATCACAGGATAAACGAAAATGAGGCCGGTCATTATAGAAAAACGGGCGTCGTAATAACCGGGACCGATTATATCCCTCCTCCGGCGGCGAAAGTTCCATCGGAAATGGAAAGATTCGTGAAGGAACTTCAAGATTTACGAAATAGGCTACATCCCGTAGAGCTGGCCGCGCATGTCCATCTGGAATTAGCGAACATCCATCCGTTCGTAGATGGCAACGGAAGGGTCGAAAGGCTTCTTATGAACCTTGTTCTTTTGCAGAATGGATACCCTATAGCCATTATACCGCCCGTTGTCAGGGCCGATTATATTACGGCACTTGTTAAGACGAATCATGGTAACAGTGTTCCATTCTTCAATTTTATATCGTGCATGGCGTACGAGACGATGAAAGATTATATCCGCATTATCAAACAGATGTGATCCATGGCAGATTCCAATAATTCCTGTCTATTCCGAGTTCCATATTACCTCTTTTATCCGCTTGCATAAAACATTTCTCTTATATATAGTCCGCTACGTTCCCCAAGGGGTCAAATAAAACCCAATAATATCAATATGATACCCAGGTATTCAAGAGAGGAAGTTTCAAAGATCTGGAGCGATGGTTTTAGATACAAAACGTGGCTCGATATTGAGGTTCACGCCTGCGAAGCGTGGGGAAAGTTAGGAAAGATCCCTAAAAGTTCACTTGAGGTCATAAAAAAGAAGGCAGGAAGTGTGGATCTTTCCCGTATTGAAGAGATAGAAAAGACCACAAGGCACGATGTCATTGCATTTCTAACAGCAGTTGCCGAAAGCGTGGGTACCGATTCGCGTTTCATCCACATGGGAATGACCTCGAGCGATGTTCTAGATACAGCGTTTGCCTATCAACTAAAAATTGCCACGAGCGTTATACTTGAAGATATAGATAAACTTCTGGGCGTGCTTAAAAAGCGCGCCATTGAACTTAAAGATGTTCCGGTGATCGGGCGCTCTCACGGGATCCATGCCGAACCGACATCTTTTGGAATAAGGTTCGTCATATGGTACGCCGAGTTCAGCCGCCTTAAAGAAATTCTAAAACTTGCGGCAGAACATGTCTCCGTAGGAAAGATAAGCGGGGCCGTGGGGACATTTGCGAACGTTCCGCCGGAGGTTGAAGAATATGTCTGCAAGAAGATGGGGCTGGGGGTCGAACCTGTCTCAACGCAGATAGTAAGCCGGGACCGTCACGCACACTATTTTTCAACGCTTGCCTTGATCGCTTCATCTATTGAAAAGATAGCCACAGAAATAAGACATCTTCAGCGCACGGAAGTGCTTGAGGCCGAAGAGCCTTTTACGAAGGGTCAAAAAGGTTCCAGCGCCATGCCGCACAAGAGAAATCCCGTTCTTTCCGAAAATCTCTGCGGCCTTGCGAGGATAGTCCGCGCCAATTCGGTTGCGGCCATGGAAAACGTTGCGCTCTGGCACGAACGCGACATCTCCCATTCTTCCGTTGAACGAGTGATAGGCCCCGATTCTACGATACTCATCGACTTCATGCTCACGCGCCTTACTAAAATGCTTGATGGCCTTGTTGTCTATCCCGATTCAACAAAAAGAAACCTTGCAAAGTTGGGAGGACTTGTCCATTCACAAAGGATCCTCTTGGCATTGATCGAGGCAGGGATGACGCGCGAAGACGCCTACAGAGTGGTTCAGGAGAACGCGATGAAGGTGTGGGCGGATGTACGCGCCGGTAAAAATGCGGACTTCAATGAACTTTTAAAGAAAAACGCAGATATCAAAAAATATCTAAAGCCGGGCGATATAGATAAGCTCTTCGATCTTAAATATCACCTGAAGCATGTGGATACGATTTATAGAAGGGTTTTCAAATAATATGCCAGCAAAGTTTCAGGCCAGCAATGCCAGCAAAGTTAGATTCTTAACCTTGCCTGCCTTGCTGGCTTTGCCTGCCTTGCTGGCCAAAATATGGGAAGCGTAAAAGATTTTACGGTTATCGAGCCGGCGACACAAAACTCTACCGGCAGGGGCGTATTCAATTTTTCGGACAGATACTCGGTATTTGATTGGGGTGAAATGCCCGATCATATATACGGCAAAGGCGCCGCACTTTGTATCACATCCGCCTATTTCTTTGAGCGCCTCGAAGAAGAAGGGGTCAAGACCCATTACTTAGGTGTGGTCGAGGACGGAAAACCAAAGAGACTTAAAGACCTCAAAGGTCCGCAGGGCTCAATGGAAGTGAAGCTTGTCCGCGTTGTGAGGCCTCGGGTCACAGGTTCCGTTTATGATTACAAAATTTTTAAGAACGAAAAGAATAATTTCCTTATACCTCTGGAGGTCATATACAGAAATTCACTTCCCGAAGGTTCGAGCGTCTTCAAACGCCTGAAGGACGGTTCGCTAAAACTAGAATCTATCGGTCTTAAAGAAATGCCGACGCCGGGCACGAAGCTTAATAAGCCCATATTCGATGTTTCGACAAAGATGGAATCGACGGACAGATATCTTTCATGGGATGAGGCGAAGGATATCTCGGGCCTGAGCGAAGAAGAGCTTTTTCTTCTGCAGAAGAACATCCTTCGTATAGATGAGCTTCTTACCAAAGAGGCCGGCAAGGCAAAGCTTACGAATGAAGACGGCAAGGTGGAATTCGGTTTCGATGAAAATAGAGAGATGATCCTTTTAGACACCGTTGGGACCCTTGATGAATGCAGGTTCACATACGGCGGAGTTCCGGTAAGCAAAGAGATCCTTCGCATGAACTACAGGGGAACCCCGTGGCATAATGAGGTAGAAGAGGCAAAGAGAACGGGCGGCGTTGAATGGAAAAAGACGGTCGTGAGCCGTCCCGAAAGACTTTCGGCAGGCCTAAGCGCGCTTGTCTCCGAACTTTACAAGGCCGCGTGCAACGAGATAACGGGGCGCCTTTGGTTCAAGAACATGAGGACCGTTGAAGAGGTATTAAGGGAGATAACTAAATAAGAAGCAGGAGGCAGGAGGCAGGAGGCAAGAAGCATGAAAGATTATGCTTCTTGTTTCTTGTTTCATGCCTCGATAATAAAATATGCTAGCAAAAATCTACGTTACGCTTAAAAATGGCGTATTGGACCCTCAGGGTAAGGCCGTGAAGCACTCCCTTGCAACGCTCGGGTTTAATGAGGTAATGGACGTTCGCATCGGAAAGTTCATTGAGCTTAAGCTTGGCAAGGTCTCAAAGAGCGAGGCAGAGGCGCACGTAAAAGATATGTGCGAGAAACTTTTAGCGAACACGGTGATAGAAAGTTATAGATTTGAGGTGATAGAAAACTAGCCAGCAAAGCAAGCAAGACCGGCAAGGCCGGCAAGGTTAAGAATTTTAACTTTGCGGGTATTGCTGCCATGAAACCTTGCTGGCCGCCTTTATGAAATTTGGAATAGTGGTCTTTCCCGGTTCAAATTGTGATCGCGATTGTTTCAATGTCCCTAAGAACGTCCTGGGTCAGGAAGCGGTCTATTTATGGCACAAGGAAAAGGACCTTAAGAATGTTGATTGCATAATCCTTCCAGGCGGATTTTCTTACGGTGATTATCTTCGTTGCGGGGCCATTGCAAAACAGTCGCCCATAATGAAGTCGATAATTGATTTTGCCAACAGCGGCGGTCTTACGATAGGTATCTGTAACGGCTTTCAGGTCCTTACCGAATCCGGTCTCCTTCCGGGCGTCCTCATGAGAAATGCCACACTTTCATTCATTTGTAAGCACGTGAAGCTAAAGGTAGAGAACAATAAGACACCGTTCACCGGCAAATATGAGGAGGGTGAGGTTATAACCGTTCCCATCGCCCACAACGACGGAAACTATTTCTGCGATGAAGTTACGCTTAAACGTCTTAAGGCAAAGGGGCAGATAGCATTTTCATATCACGGTGAAAATCCCAACGGCGCCATAGCGGATATCGCAGGCATAACCAATGAACGAGGGAACGTTCTTGGCCTGATGCCTCATCCGGAACGAATAAGCGAGGACATTTTAGGCGGAGTGGATGGATTGAAGGTGTTTGAATCAATATTGGCCAGCAAAGTCACAGGCCAGCAAGGCAAGCAAGGTTAAGAATTTAACTTTGCTGGCTGTTAACTATGAAACAGGATACAAAAGTCACAGCGGACGTGGTAAAACAGCACGGACTTTCGGATGAAGAGTACGAGCGCTTAAAAAAAGCCCTGGGAAGGGAACCTAATATAACCGAGCTCGGGATATTCTCCGTTATGTGGAGCGAGCATTGTTCGTACAAGAGCTCAAAATTTCATCTGAAGAAACTTCCGACATCCGGCCCTTTCGTTATTCAAGGTCCGGGAGAAAATGCCGGCATCATTGATATCGGTGACGGCCTTTGCGTTGCATTCAAGATGGAGTCGCACAATCACCCTTCCTTCATTGAACCCTTTCAGGGGGCGGCGACCGGCGTCGGCGGAATTTTAAGGGACGTCTTTACAATGGGTGCGCGTCCCATAGCGAATCTTAACTCCATTCGTTTTGGTTCCGCAGACCATCCAAAGGTGCCTTACCTGTTGAAGGGTGTCGTTGCTGGGATAGCGCACTACGGCAACTGCATGGGTATTCCAACGGTTGGCGGCGAGGTATATTTTGACGAATGCTACAACGGAAATAATCTTGTTAACGCCTTCACGGCCGGCATCGTCCGCAAAGAGGATATCTTCAAGGGATTCGCATCCGGAGTCGGCAATCCGGTGATCTATATTGGAAGTAAGACCGGACGTGACGGCATCCACGGCGCTACGATGGCGTCCGACGTCTTTGGATGTGGCAACGAAGAGAGAAGGCCAACCGTTCAGGTCGGCGATCCCTTCACAGAAAAGCTCCTGCTCGAAGCGTGCCTTGAGGCGATGAAGTCCGACGCCATCGTCGGCATTCAGGATATGGGTGCGGCAGGTCTTACCAGTTCATCGTTCGAAATGGCGTCGCGCGCCGGGACCGGCATTGAGATGGACCTCGACAAAGTTCCCCTTCGCGAGGAGGGAATGACTCCTTATGAGATAATGCTTTCTGAATCGCAGGAGAGGATGCTTGCGGTCTCGCAGAAAGGCCGCGAGCAGGAGATAATAGACATCTTCAAAAAGTGGGACCTCGATGCCGAGGTCGTAGGCATAGTTACCGACGACGGTGTCATGCGGGTTCGTCAGTACGGGAAGACTGTTTGCGAACTTCCCATCGCGCCTCTTGTCCATGCGGCGCCAGTCTATGAAAGACCTATCAAAAAGTCAACGAATCAGGAAAAGCTCCAGAAGCTCGACCTTAAGAAAATAGAAGAGCCCAAAGATTATAACGCTGTGCTGAAGAAGATGATCGGCTCGCCAAACCTTGCCTGCAAGTCGTGGGTATATCGTCAGTATGACCATATGGTCGGGACCGATACGGTCGTCCTGCCGGGAAGTGATGCCGCGGTCCTTAGAATTAAGGGGACAGATAAAGGCGTTGCCATGACTGTCGACTGCAACCCGCGCTGGTGTTATCTGGACCCGTATTGGGGTTCGGCACATGCGATAGCCGAGAACGCCAGAAACCTTGTGGCAAGCGGGGCCGAGCCGCGGGCGGTGACCGATTGCCTTAACTTTGGAAATCCGGAGCGGCCGGATATCATGTGGCAGTTCGAACAATCGTGCCTTGGCATGGCCGCGGCATGCAAGGAGTTCGGAACCCCTATTGTTTCGGGAAATGTGAGCTTTTACAATGAGACCGGAAAAGAGGCGATATATCCGACACCTTGCGTTGCAATGGTAGGAGTTCTGAACGACATAAAGACCCACACATCGCAGTTCTTTAAAGATGAAGGGGATGTGATCGTTCTCTTTGGAGAGAACACCGAAGAGCTGGGCGGAAGCGAATATCTGAAACAGATCCACGGAAAAGTTGCGGGAATGCCGCCGCCCCTTGATTTTAACAGAGAGAAACATCTTCATAAGGCGGTGCTCGCATCCATCGGCCGCGGAATTGTCAGGTCGGCGCACGATATAAGCGACGGCGGTCTGGCGGTTGCCGTTGCAGAGTGCGCCATGCAGGATAACGGAAAGACCATCGGCGCAGAAATTATGATCGAAGACGATACAACAGCGGCGAACCGTCTGGCTTTGCCAGCGGTGAGCCGAGGGGTTTGGGGGGAAACGTCTTCCGAGACGGTCGTTCCCCCCATCAGAAAAGACGCCCTTCTATTCGGCGAGGGCGCCTCTAGGATGATAATCACCTGCAAAAAGGGAGACGAAGAGCTTCTTTTAACGATAGCAAAATCGTTCGGCTGTCCCGCAAAGATAATAGGTGCGGTCGGCGGAAAGATGCTGATAATTAACAACCTCATCTCCATCGACATGGATGAGATCTATAAACTTTGGAACGGCTGTATAGAGGTCATTGCGAGGAGCGAAGCGACGAAGCAATCTCCCGCATCCAAGTAAGCGAACTGGATTGCTTCGCCCGCCAAAGGCGGACTCGCAATGACAATAAAATATGTGCGGAATAGTAGGAATATATAACCATCCCGAAGCGGCCAATCTGGCCTATCTCTGCCTTTACGCCCTTCAGCATAGAGGACAAGAATCTGCCGGGATTGTTACCTCCGACGGAAATAAATTGCATCAACTCCGCGAGATGGGGCATGTGAGCGACATCTTCACCCGCGAGAAACTTCTGAAACTTCCCGGGAACAATGCCATAGGGCATGTCAGATATTCAACCTCGGGCGAATCATCGCTCAAGAATGCGTATCCGTTCGTCATAAAATATGCCCACGGCTGGCTATCCGTGGCCCACAACGGGAATCTTACGAATTACAAAAAGATGCGCTCCATTTTGGAAAAGCAGGGCTCTATATTCCAGGCAACGGTCGACTCGGAAGTGGTCATGCATCTTCTCGCAAAGGGCGGTACAGACTCTCTTGAAGATAGATTGATAAACGCCCTAAAGCAGGTCAACGGCTCTTACTCATTTGTGTTCTTGTCAGAAAGCCGGCTTATAGCCGTGCGCGATCCAAACGGATGGCGCCCCCTTGTAATGGGAGAGCTGCAAGTTAACGGGGGCGGCGAGAAGTCGATAGTGTTCGCCTCCGAAACGTGCGCGCTTGATCTTGTCGGCGCAAAATATCTCCGCGAAGTGGAGCCGGGTGAGATAATCATATGTGACAAGAACGGTATCAAGAGCATAAGGCCCTTTGCGCCCAAAAAGAAGGTGGCGCAGTGCATATTCGAGTATATCTATTTCGCGCGCCCGGACTCTCATACCTACGGCCGCGATGTTTACAATGTAAGGGTCGGTTTTGGAAAAGAGCTTGCCAAGGAACATCCGGTCAAAGCCGACATCGTTATTCCCATTCCTGATTCAGGCGTTCCTGCGGCGATAGGATATTCGGAAGAGTCGGGCATTCCTTTTCAGATGGGGCTCATAAGGAATCACTATGTCGGGAGGACCTTCATCGAGCCCAAAAAAGAGATCCGTCACTTTGGGGTCAAAATAAAACTGAACCCCATAAGAGAACTTATAAATGGGAAAAGGATCATCTGCGTCGATGATTCTATAGTTCGCGGAACAACGAGCATGAAGATAGTCAAGATGCTGAGGGACGCCGGCGCAAAAGAGATCCACATGCGTATCTCGAGCCCCCCTACCACATGGCCGTGTTTCTATGGGATAGATACCCCAAAACGCGAGGAACTTATCGCAAGTTCTAAATCGATAGAAGAGATCCGTAAGTTCATAGGCGCGGATTCGCTGGGTTATCTCTCGCATGAGGCGCTCTATTTCTTCGCCAAGGCCTCGCCAAAGGAATGGTTCTGCGACGCCTGCTTTACCGGAGATTATCCCGAAGAACTGGACGATTGGCCGGAGATGTACGAACTGGCACGATCAACTTTACAGAAATAGGGAGTTCTTCCACTGCTGTCCGGTAGAATTTAGAGAGGCAGCATAAGCTGGGATCTAGGGGGGTAGCGGGATACAGCAGGAAGCGTGCCTGGGATCCTCGACACTGGCTCATTCAATAGCAGTAGCGTGGCTATAACAGCCATGGCATCAGGCATAGAGATCTTCGCCTTCAGCGAATATCGTAATATCATCACTAAGTAAATAGGCGATCATGGCGGCAAGAATCTGCGTTTTTACTTTGAGCGATGCCAAGCATATAAAAGTAGAGGTCTTCCAATATGCCGACAGGGTGATCTCGGTTGGCATCGACATAGTGATATCGGCCATATGGTGAAAAAGTTGCTAAGTTTTTTAATTGACCGCCCGTCACGGAGCAAACAGCCCAAATGCCTTTGAATATCAAGATGTTGGCTATAACCCCCCTACATATGCACTTGAGTAGTCAAGTGCATATGCAGAATAACCCCGGGGGTCAACAATACCCTTGATAAATAAAGACTATTATCCATTTGCTCCGTGACCGGTGGTTTAATCGTTCTTATATTGGGCGGGAACCCTGCCAGAGCCGCCGCAGATGGGGCAGTTGTCCTTGACACCGTCGCTAATGGGTGGCCCCATTTACCCTCAGTAAAATAGGACCTTTTCAACAGTCTCCACTATTTAATTTGCGTTACTCGACTTGGATATAACCACTCCCATGACCAATGGGTGCGCTTATATAAAAGGTCCCCCCAAAAAGGCGTCCGACACTTTTGAGGGGGTTCAAATGGATAGGGCTCGCTTTTCTGTCATCCTTACTGTCTTTCGCTGGGATGACGGGCCTCAGCAGGAGGCGTTGGGTCTGATGGGGCTACTGGAGGCGGGGGCGGCGAAGGTGGAGGGTCGTCTGACTTGGGCTTCCTCGGCTTTTCAACGCCTTTCATTTTGTATTCGTCTTTTTTACTGCCACCGGATGCATCGCTATAAACGCCTCCCGGATTTCGGGAGCCGGAGGCCGTTATTTCTACTCCTGTGCTCGCTCCGCTAGCGTTTGCAAGTGTCTCAAAGACGTCCATCGCCTGTTCTTCCATTGCACCTTCGGCGGGATGGTTCTGAATGTATCCTCTCTCTAACGCAAGACCTGCAGAACCTTTTTCGGTCTTCCCAAGTTTTACAACGTGTCTTCTATATGCCCTGGGTAGGCTGAACTCTATATCCCCTATCTTTAATACTTGCTTCGCCGCTATAAACGTAGGCACGGCTCCGGACGCCACCAGAGCCTTGGCTCTTTTATATTCGGCCGCGCTCACAAAATCATTCTCACGAACAAGATAGGTTAAAAGTAGCTTAACATCCGCGTCTATTACGTATCCGGGAAGTGTTCCTATATGAGTTCCCGTGCGATAATTCTGACATGAAGATGTGTCTACAAGATCGCCGGTCATTAATAGTAATTTGGGGTCATCTGTTGTAGTCGTGAATATAATGCCTTCGCTTGAGCTCTCTTTATATTGAAGCAGATCGTCTAAGGTCTTTACATCTTCCTTCAACTGCCCGGATAAACCCATTGCTCCGTCATTCGCCCCTATCAGCTTTACTATCTTCTGATATTCGCCAAATGTGCCTGCCTCTTCCAATAGATCGAACAACGCTCGAACTAGAGCTCCTCGATTTTTCTTGAACCTTAGAACCGTGGGCGTCTTCGGATCTCCTCTTATCTCGGCCTTGATATCATCTACTTTCACCTGGTCGACCTCTCCTTTTCCGCTTAACGCATCTTCCACATGACCCTTGACCTGTTGCGTCAGCATATCCTTTGACCGGGCGAGTAGGGTCTCTTGATTAGCGCCTTCTGACCTTCCGACTGGGTCGTAGACTTCGACCTTTGAATAATTTGCCTTCCAGCCGGCCACGGCGTCGTCGCTTCCAAGCGCGGCAAGTTGGGCCTTGGCCTTTTTAATATCTTCGGCATCACCCTCAAATCCCTCGTATTTATATCTGTGGAATTTTCTATCAAGAACGGTCCTGGCGATTCTTCCAATGACCGGAACCTCTTGCCTCCAACCGCTATTACCCGAAAACCTCGCAACCAATGTGTAAAATACCTTTAGATCGCCCCATTCTCTTTCCAGAGCCTCGATCTCTCCCATTATTACCTGGCGACCTTCGATCTTAAACCTTTCTCTGAAGAGTTTTAAGAAAACATCGTCCGTGCTTACGATAATATCGCCTACATTTTCTGCGCTAGCCGTGATCTGCGGCCCTTGGGCTCCACCTATCTCTGCAAAAATACCAGCAATTTCTGTTTCTACATCGGAACCAAGGATACCTTTTACTCTTATTATGCTATTAAGAAGCCACAAAACCTTTTGAAGCCGGCGATCGTTAAATAATTCTACGCCCAAATGAAGGCCCAATTCACCACCTGCTACACCTTTCAACTGAAGTTCCGTGCAAAGCTCATAGAGGTCGCCAAGCGCCTTTTCCGAATATCTAACGCCATCATTCAAGTTAACATCGAACCCTGCCATCTTCGAAAGAAGATAACGCGATAATTGTTTATTTCCTTTTGTCGCTACTGCTTTAAGACCAGATTCATCTTTTTCTAACTGGACCAAAAGCTCAAAAAGGAGGCTAATCCCGGCATCCCGCCTCTTCATGTCTGCATAGAGGCTATCTGCCATGCTTTCATCCAGCCCCCTCATGCGAAGCGCCTCTTTAGCCCACGACTCAACATCTTCAATCCCAAATTCTTCGCCGAAAGATATTCGAGGAAGATCTAGATCGTAATTACTCACAATAGGCTTCAACGTTTTTATATCCGGGCTTGATCTAAATGCGATCTGTGCGATTTCTAAACGAGGCGCTTTAGCAGTTATGCCGTAGTTTTGGATAAACGCTGAAGTCCCCCCTCCACTCTGCGCGACGGATATCTTCGCTATCGCTACTAATTCGG
>PCWZ01000053.1 GCA_002796305.1 Deltaproteobacteria bacterium CG11_big_fil_rev_8_21_14_0_20_49_13 | reverse complement strand
TGGATAACTTTCTTTAACTCCTCCCATTCTCTATCCAACATATACCTTATCCTCTTTATAGGGGGGATACGATGTCTGTTCCGTGTTCCAGCTCCCGGTATTTTTCTTATTTACCACTTACAGAAAATATAGTAGTTTCGGCTGAACAAAAAGAGATGGGGACATTATGAAAAAGATCAAATGGATCGTTCCGGTGTTTTGTTTAGTCGTATTGTTCTGTTATTCTGGTTTTGCCGCCAATCGCGCCGTGTTAGCTAAGCCCAAAAGCGCATCGATCTGCGACCACAAGAGATCGGTCGACTTTATCAAGGCCGTTTTCCCTAGCGACTCCAAATGGGAAAAATTCTTTCCCATCGCCTTCAGTCATCCGTCATGCACCGGCAAGAAGATCTTAAGCAGGGCTTATCTGATGGAATCGGCCAAGGCCTATCCATCATTTTGCGGGAGCTCCTCCACCGAAAGGAACCTGCATGAGCTGGCCTCTTTTCTCGCGAACGTCTCGCTTGAGACCAACGGTGCCGCAGAAGGCAAGCTAGACGGCGGACTTTGTTTTGCGAGCGAAGTAGGTTGCGACAGCGCGGGCGCATGCTGTAACTATTGCAAGGTCGATCCTCCTTATAACAAGGCCCCAAAATGCGACTGCAGTTATTATGGCCGCGGCGCCCTGCAGATCACCAACCCTTACAATTATTACGAGGCCAGCATCGAGTTGTTCGGTGAGAAGGAGAAGGACATGAAGAAGAATCAGTTCTACAACGACCCCGCTAAGATCCTGACCGGCTCCAATGCATGGAAGGCCTCTTTGGCGTTCTGGGTGAAACATATGGGAGGGTTTGACAAGGCCTCTCAAACCACCATCAAGAAACAGGCCACCGCACACGATGCCATCACATCGGATGGCATTGATTTCGGAAAAACGGTAGAGGTCATCAATGGTAATCTTGAGTGTGGAAATCCATCTGCCGCATTCCGTAAAAAAACCGCCGGTCGTATCGGGTACTATAAACAGTATATCGCCGCATTTTCTTCTGCTTGTGGAATTAGCGTAAGCCCTACAGCGAATATCGACTGTGCAAGCACGACACCCCCTCCGCCCCCCGATGAAAGGACTTCGCGTTGTGGAGTTGACTGGGACACCGCGAACAAGACCTGCGGAAAATCATGCAAGACGCCGGACCAATGCCCAACAGGCGAGGGTTGCTACGCTAGCCTTGACCTCGCACCATGCCTATAGCAGGTTCCCAACTAGCGATCCGAACGAATTAGCAAACAGGTTCTAACTCGGCCTATCCAGAGTAGCCGAAAAAATAGCCCCTGCTCTAGCAGGGGCTATTTTACATCTTTTATTTTACTGACCCATCTATCTTGCGGCCGCGAACTTCTTCGCTTCTTCTTGCTAGGACCCGTTACTGGTTAACGAACAGCTCATTGATCAGCTTCCCCACGCCTATCTTCTTTTCAGCCGAATAAGGGATAAAAGTGTGAGCGCCTACTAGGGCCTCTATCTTTTGGAGGTGAGGTTTACATTCCGACTTTTTGATCTTGTCCATCTTGTTGGCAACGACCACAATGTTCTTTTTCTGGTCCTCCAGGCCGCGAAGTACGTCCAGATCGTCTTTTGTTGGGCCTATCTTGGCATCTATTATTAGGACCACCTTTTTTTGTTTATACTTCGAATCAAAAAGATACCAGTAGATCAGCTTATCTAGACGGTCCCTGACCAGCTTTGGCGCCTTGGCAAAGCCGTACCCCGGCAGATCGACCAGATAACAAGAGTTGTTGATAAGAAAGATGTTTATCTGCTGGGTACATCCGGGATAGGAGCTGGACCTTGCCAGCTTTTTCTGGCTGGTCAAAGAATTGATAACGCTCGACTTCCCCACGTTCGATCGACCGATAAAGGCGATCTGGGGCAACTTATCCTCCATGATCCTGTCGGCGCCTACGATACCTCTTATAAATTTTGCGGATGTTATTTTCATCTTATATCCTTCCTCCCATCAGCAAACAGAAGCGTCTTGTCACCGGCGCTTCCAGCGTAAGCGGCTTAAATTTTGGCGGCTGAATACAGGCCCCGCCCGGAATGAAGCCGCCAAAATTCAGCGGTCATTGTGAGCTTCGCCCTTCGACAAGCTCGGGGTGAGCGGAATATTAGCAACTAAAGTTGCGCATGTTTCTTGGCCAAGAAGGCGAGTGGTCAAGCTTGGCCTCACAACCGGCATGTCCCCCAAGACCCCGCCTTTCAATGTCTTAGGAACGGGCTTTATGTCAAGTTCGTTTCTGCTACTTAACCCTGCTTCCGGCCGGGATATCTTTCTCCGGCGTGAGTATCACTACCGATTCTGCGTCGCTTGCGGCAAGGAGCATTCCTTGAGATTCCACTCCGCGAAGCTTTGCCGCTTTCAGATTGGCCACAACAACTATCTTTTTGCCGATAAGTGCTTCCGGTGTGTAGTGTTTTGCTATCCCTGCAACTATCTGCCTTGTTTCGCCGCCGAGGTCCACTTGAAGCTTTAGGAGCTTGTCCGCACCTTCGACCTTTTCAGCAGATTTGATCTCCGCAACCTTCAATTCTACCTTTGCAAAGTCCGATATCTCTATCTCATTGCTCATCGGTTTCGGTTCGGTATTTGTAACTTGTGTTTCTGTCATCTTTTTATCCTCTTTTTTGGTCTTTCCTGCTTCCTGTGTCTTGCCTCCTGCTTCGGCCCTCTCCTCTATCCTGGGGAACAGGTTCTCGGCTTCCGCAACACGCCCCTTCCCAAAACCCATCTGCCTCTTTATCTTTTCGCACGACTCCGGGATAAAAGGCTCAAGCTGGATAGAAACTTCCTCTATCGCCGCATATACGTTACCAAGGACGGTCCCGAGCTTTTTCATATTCCCGGCTTTGGCAAGCTCCCAGGGTTTGTTCTCGTTTATATATCTGTCTATTCCCGAAACGACGTCCATAACGGAGGCAAGGGCCAGATGGAAATTGACATCGCCCTTGGTGTGGTCGAGGGCATCATTTACCTTATCTTCAATATCACCCGTTAACTTGCTAACCTGTGAACCTGCAAACTTGGGAACCTTTCTGCCAAAATAGCGCTCTATCATCGCGCGGGTCCTTGCAACGAGGTTTCCTATGCCGTTCGCGAGGTCGGCGTTGTAACGTTCGATGAAATTCTCCCATGTGAAATCGGCGTCTTTACCAAAAGACGAGGTTCGCATTAAATAGTATCGTAGCGAATCGGCGCCGTATCTGTCTATGACATCCAAGGGCGTTACAACGTTGCCAAGCGTCTTACTCATCTTTTCGCCCTTGAGATAGACAAAGCCGTGCGCGAAGATGTTGGCTGGCAGCTCTATCTTTGCGGACATGAGCATCGCGGGCCACAATGCGCAATGAAAGCGGATGATGTCCTTTCCGATCACATGCATATCGGCAGGCCACCATTTTTTGAAAAGTTTCGCATCTGTCCCGTAGCCAACGGCTGTTATATAGTTCATTAGCGCATCGAACCAGACATAGATCACATGATTTTTATCGAAAGGAAGGGGGATACCCCATTCAAAGCCTGCGCGCGAGATACTGATATCCTGCAGGCCCTTCTTTATCATGCTTACGACCTCATTACGGCGGCCTTCGGGCTCTATGCAACTTGGGTTCTTTTCGATATGGTCCAGCAGGGGCATTTCGTATTTAGACAGTTTGAAGAAGTAGTTCTCTTCTTCTATCCATTTGGGTTTGGATTTATGATTCGGGCAGACGCCGTTAACGAGGTCCTTTTCAGTAAAGAAGGCCTCGCACGATTCGCAGTACCATCCTGAATATTTTGCCTTGTATATATCGCCGGCGTCAAAGATCTTTTGAAAGAGCTCCTGAACTCCATTTACATGTCTCCCTTCGGATGTCTGGACGAAATCGTCATATGAGATATTGAGGCGCTTCCAGACCTCCTCGAACTTTGCGCGCATCTCGTCGCAATATTTCTTGGTGTCGATACCTTTTTCGGTAGCCGCCTTCAGTACGCTGGTAGAATGTTCGTCATTCCCCATCTGGAAATGAACGTTATTATCCCCTAGCTTCTTTCTCATTGAACGCGCAAGAACATCCGCCCCTATCTTCTCATAAGCCGTGCCAATATGCGGAAGACTGTTAACGTAATCTATCGCAGTAGTTATATAGAACTTCTTTGCCTTGCTGGCTTTGCTTGCCTGTGACTTTGCTGGCTTATTTTTACCCTTCGAGCTTTTCATCTTTCTTGGTCTCTTTCTCTTCCCTTACTTTCTCTTTCTCCTTGGTCTTTTTCTGGGAACCTCTGGGCTTTGAAAGTACCTGGCAGTCACTGCACTTGCATCTTACCTCTTCGTAACCGTCCTCGTTATCTACCCTGACCGAGCAGAGATGTTTGAGTATATCAAGGTTAGTTATGATACCATCGCCCTCTTTTATCTTTACCTTGGCCCCAATGGGGGGGAGGTCTTTTCTTTCGTTAAGATATGTTTCGTTCTCATAGTTAAGGCAACATTTAAGTTTTCCGCACATGCCGGTCAACTTTGCTGGATTTGGAGAGAGCCCCTGGTTCTTGGCCATTGTTATCGATATGGGCTTGAACTCCTGCAGATATGTTTCGCAACAGCAGACTATTCCACACGGGCCCATGGAGCCTATCGCTTTTGCCTCATCGCGGGCGCCTATCTGACGCATCTCAATTCTCATGTGGAGCGAACTTGCAAGATCCTTCACAAGCGCCCTGAAATCGACGCGCTCTTCGGCAAAGAAGAAGAAGATGGCCTTATTGTCTTCGAACGAGACATCTACAAGCTTCATGTAAAGGTCGCGTTCTAAGATCTTTTTTTCGCAAAGATCGTACGCCTCGAGCGCCTTTTCCATATCCTGATGATATTTGTCGATGTCTGTGTTCGTGGCCTTCCGAAGAATCGGCTTGATATTCGTGGCGACGCTTGATGCGGGTTCGTCCCTTGGAAGCGTCACAACCTGTCCTACAACCTCTCCGTGATCGCCCTTGATAACGACAAAGTCATGCAGAGAAAGTTCAATGTTACCAGCAAGATAACGCTCTATTTTGCTTGCCTTTGAAAAGTGAACGCCTGCAATTCTTCGCGTCTTTTGCTGTTCCGGTTCTTTTTCCATAATTAAGTTCAAAGCAATGTAAACAAAAGCTCCTCGAACGGCAATATAAAAATGGGGCCTTTGTTTGGCTTATTCATCCACTCGTTAATGCGAAAAGAAGTTGTTCAAATAAAAGTTGTTTATTATATGTGGCTTCCAGGTCCCTTTCGGCGGATATTATTCTCTGAAGTTTTGGCAGAGATCCGGCCGGGTCGCCTGCCAATGTTCCGCGGTAGACAGATGCAATGGCCGCAAGTATCGCAAGGTGGTTGGCGTCGGATTTTCCCCATCTTTCGGCCGTTGCGATTATCTCCGAAGGCGTCCTTGTCTTTTGGATCCTTGTGATAGTCTCTTTCGCATCCTTTAGGGTATCAACGGGAAAGGTAAGCGCTAACCCTAAGCTTCCGCATGAAATTAAGGCCATCATCCCGGCAGTTTCTTTGTCGGTCTTGAGCCGTTCTTCAATAATGGGAACGATCTCTTCGACAGGAAGAGGAGAGAACGTGATCTTCTGGCATCTTGAGATGATGGTTGGAAGGAACATGTGACTTCTGGATGTTATAAGAAAGAAGTGTGTGTCCCTTGGAGGCTCCTCCAATATCTTAAGCGCAGAATTTGCCGCCGCCTGATTCATTCTTTCGGCATTGTCTATTATGACGAACTTGTACCTTCCCTCGAGAGGATGCATCTGCACCTTTCCCTGAACGGTACGCATCTGTTCTATTGAGATGTCCTTCTTGTCCTCTTCAAGAGATACGTTAAAGATGTCCGGGTGAGAGTCGTTAACTATCTTTTGGCATTTGGGGCAGACACCACAAGCGCTTTCACAGTAGAGCCCCATGATGAACTTCTGCAGGACCAGCTTTTTGCCGACGCCTTCGGGGCCGGAGAGGATATAGGCGCTTGCCAGCCTGTTCTCTTTTTCAGCTTTTTTGAGTAGTTCGATCTCTTCTTTGTGGCCTATTAGATTCATCTAAGTAACTTTTCGACTATGTTTGTGATATCTGCCCGGATCTCGTCTGTCGGCCTGAGTCCGTCAACGACCTTTACTCTTAAAGGTTCTTCGCGGGATATTTGAAGGTAGCCCTTTCTCACGCGCTCGTGAAATGAGACCTCTTCCCGCTCGAACCGGTCGAGAGATCTCCTGCTCCGAGCCCTTTTAAGTCCTTCGTTAGGGTCGATATCCAAAAGGATAGTGAGGTCCGGTTTAAGCCCGCCAGTTGCCAGCGAATCGAGACCTTTAATAAATTTCGGTGAAAGCTTTCGTGCCGCGCCTTGATAAGCCGTTGTCGAATCGGAATAACGGTCACAAAGGACGATCTTGCCTTCGGCGATCGACGGTTTCACAAGCTCTTCCAGATGTTGTGCGCGTGCCGCGCCATAAAGTAAAAGTTCGGCAACTGAACACATTTTTTTATTTTCGGGGTCCAAAAGTATGCCGCGGATCTTGTCTCCTATCTCGGTGCCTCCCGGTTCGCGCGTCAGGACCGTTGCAAGACCTTTAGAACGAAGATTTTCGTCAAGAAGCCTTATCTGCGTCGTCTTGCCGCAACCTTCGATCCCTTCGAATGTTATAAATCTACCTTTCATATTATATTAGACTATAGACCTTAGACCATGGCCCTAGCCATTTATACATTTGCTCAGCACAGGCGCCAATATCGGCAATGCACCTTTAATTCCGTTAAGGACGAATTGTACGGCAATGACGGCCAGCACTAGGCCCATGAGCCTTATCACTATACGGAGTCCGCCGCCGCCAAGGATCGAGGTCATTTTGTGGGCATGAGTGAGAACGATATACATTATGATCATGGCGATAACGATGCAGAGAACGAGCACGCCTAAATAGGCCATGTTCGTCGCTTCTCCGGCGAGCATTAGACAGGTCGTTATCGCCCCTGGCCCGGCTATCATCGGAATGGCAAGCGGCACAATAGAAAAGTCGTCGCTCTTAACGGGGGTTTTCTCTTCGCGGCGCCCCTTTCTAATGTCCATGGCGACACCGAACAGAATGATACCGCCGGCGATCTGGAAGGCGGCTATCGTTATGCTGAAAAGCGAAAAAATAAATGTGCCGAATATCGCAAAGACTATCATCACCCACATGGAGGTGAGGCAGGCCTTCATGGCCACCTTTTTAATCTCCTTTGCAGGCATCCCTTCGGCAAAGGAGACAAAGAAAGATGCCGCCGCAATGGGGTTCGTGATAATGATAAGCGCCGGCAGGGCAAGGCCTATGTAGGCAAAGATCTGTTTAAATAATTCTGGCATAGTTTGTCTTGCCGGTTCCGCCTGTTGGGCCAGTTTAGCCGGTCGCAAACGTATAGCAACTTAGTTTAGTTTAGGTCAATGATAATGACTCTGGAGGTTGGGGCCTCTCTTGACTCTTCTTTTTTGCGGGGTCTTGGTTCCGGGAGGGGGAGTTGCAAGGAGGGCCGTTCGCAGACGTCTTTATTGGTTCTTTGTCTTCTTATCTTATTGATTTTATTGATAATTGCCGCTTTCATATATTGTCTCCGCTGGACCCCTCGATCCGCCTTTGGCGGCCTCGGGATGAGGGGCCAGCTTTCGCCGTTCCCTCATATATATTATCGTCAATTTTCCGGAAAAGTTGCGTGAAAAATCAATACCTAAAGGCGCTGCCGCCTATGAACTCACGAAGTATCGATGTCTGCGGGACCTCCTGAGGAAGTATCGGTATCAAAAGGTCTAAGAAGCGAAAGAGACGCAGTGCCTCAACATATGATGGATGGTCGCTTGGGACCTCCATCAAAAGCCTTTCGGCAAACGTCTTTAGAAGCGCCGGTTCATAGACTAGCGTTGAGTTAAACATGATGTCGGCATCTTCCTGGAAGGGAAAGATGTTCATGTTCTCACCGGCGCGGACCTGCGGCCACATGGCGAGAGTGTCTGCGGCGGCGGAGCCTCTGAAGAGCCTGTCGCGAACGACGCGGCGCAGTAACCTTGCGTCCGATGTAAGGATACGGTTGTGATCGTCTATGCAAAGCTGCGTTAACGCCGATACGTATATCTTTACCTTATTCTTTTTGGAGATCTCGGACGAAAGTTTTTCGTTAAGGCCGTGTAGCCCTTCGGTAATAAGGACCTGGTTTGGTTTTAACCGCATTAGGTGTTTTCTGTTGCTGTCGCGCTTCCCGGCGTTAAATGAATAGACAGGGGTCGCAACCTCTTTCCCGGCCAAGAGCTCTTTTACATGCTTGTTGAAAAGTTTAAGGTCGATGGCGTCTATCGATTCAAAGTCATAAGTTCCGTCCGGACGTCTTGGTGAATCTTTTCTATCGAGATAATAATTATCTATCGATATCGCGACCGGCTCTATTCCGTTCACCCGAAGCTGAACCGCGAGTCTCTTTGTAAATGTCGTCTTTCCCGAAGAAGATGGGCCTGCGATAAGCACAAGCCTTACATCTTTTCTGTTATGGATGTCGTCGGCAATAGCCGCTATCTTCTTTTCATGAAGCGCCTCGGCGACCTGGACCAGGTCCGGTGCAGCGCCGCTTATACATGTCTGGTTCAACTGCGCAACGTTCTGAATGTTTATCAGCTCGTTCCATTTTCTGGTCTCAAGATATGCCTTGAAGAGCTTCGGCTGATCGAAGATCCTGCCTGTGAACTTTCCGTTCGTCGAAGGAAACTCGAGGACAAGACCGTGGTAATATTTATGAAGTTTAAAATGTTCAATGAGACCGGTCCTGTGTGCGATGGGACCGTAGACGAAGCCCCTGTACTTGAGAATGTCAGCCACCTGCGCCTCACTCTTGCGGGTCTGTTTTAAGAGCATGACACGATCATTGCGCCCGGTCTTTTTATAATGATCGATGGCGATCTCGATCGGTATCCATATGGGCCGAAGAGGGACGTCTCTTTTGACGATATCGCGCATCTTCTTCTCTACAGAATCAATGAAATTATCTGTTATGGGACCGTTCTTAAGCTCCAGAAAGTATCCGTGGCCTATCGATTGGCCTACGTTGACGCTTGCGTTTGGACTTATCTCTCTAAGCGCCGCGAAGAATATCAAAAGCGAGCTCCTTCTGTAGACCTCTGTTCCTTCGCGGGAAGTGAGGTCGAGCGTCTCTATCGTGCACGAAAGTTTTATATCGTGATAGAGCCCTACCAGCCTATTGTTGGCAAGCGCCGCGATGGGCGGAAATTCGCTCTTGTGAGGGCTCTTGCCGAGAATGTCCGCTATCGTCGTGCCGGGGATCGTGTAAACATCCTTACCGTTAAGTGTTATCTTCAGTAGTTTTTCCATAGCGCAGTGCACTATAGCACGCAGGCTTTTTATTGGACAAGGGAAAATAGTTCATGATACGAAATCATCCCATGTGCAACACAAGGGTCATTCAAAGGGCAGTCCCGGTCGTCAAGGGTATCACGGGAGCGATCTTCTTTGCCTGCCTCACGGGCCTTGCCGCCCAGATAAGGATACCTCTTCCTTTTACACCCGTTCCGCTGACCTTGCAGGTCTTTGCCGTGCTTTTTAGCGGGGCCCTGCTCGGGAGTAGATACGGTTCTCTAAGCCAGCTTGTCTATCTTGCGGCCGGTGTTGCCGGGCTACCATTCTTCTCTGGAATCTCCTCGGGCACGGCTGTTCTCCTAGGTTCAACAGGCGGTTACATAATAGGTTTCATCCCGGCGGCTTATATAGTCGGCGCGCTTGTAAAGAGACCTAAAAGTAGAATAGGCATAATATCTTTCATGATGCTGGCCGTTGCCGTGATCTATCTTTTTGGAGCCATCTGGTTCGCGGCCGTTACGGGTTCTAATTTTAACACAACGTTAAAGCTGGCGGTCATCCCATTTGCGGGGTTCGATCTTGCCAAGGCGTTCGCCGCCTCATTTCTTATCCGCAAATGATCAAGATCAGACCTCATCATCTTCTCTGCGTCAGGGGTTTTAACGGCAAAGGATATTCAGACGATTTCATTCAGAATATGGCAAGGGTCGTCCGCGCGCTAAAAAACAAAAAAGAGATTCTCATAACTTTTGGCTACGACGATATCTGTTCCAAATGCCCCGATTTAAATAATGAAAAGTGTGTTTCGGAAGAGAAGGTCGGAAAACACGACTCTTTAGTTGCCAATGAACTTGATTTGGAAAACGGAAAGGTTTACAACACTGTCGGTCTATCCAAAGACACAGATGCCAAAAAAACAGCGCTTAAGAGATATTGCGTCTCGTGCGAATGGTTTGACGAGTGTTATTAAAAAGGACTGGCAAATATGACGATATGCCCGAACTTGTGATGTTTTGTGGCGTTGATTATTGAAGAGGCCTTCCTTTTAAAGTCTTCTGCGGCAGACCTCCCAACCTCATTCACCAGTTCTTTGCGACAACGTTTCAACTTAGAGCCAATGTTCACCCAGCGGATTATTGAACCTGCGGCCGATGATCTCATTTATCCTTACATGTGTTTCATCGTAAACCTTGCTTCGCATATTTTATCTCTTTAAGGCGGCCTCGATATCTTCCAAAAGATCATCTGTATCTTCAATGCCGACCGAAAGTCTCACCATGTTATCTTTGATCCCTATCTTTTTCCGTTCTTCTGATGGTATCGATGCGTGCGTCATGGACGACGGCTGGCAGACGAGCGATTCCACACCTCCAAGACTCTCGGCGAGACAGAAGAGCTTCAATCGCTTTATGAATCTCTTGGCGGACTTTTCATTGCCAAACTCTACCGTGACCATGCCTCCGAACCCTTTCATCTGGCGGTGGGCGAGCCTCTGCTGGGGATGTGAAGCGAGCCCGGGATAATAGACCTCTTTTATCTCTCTGCGGTTCCGCAGATATTTGGCTATTGCGGCAGCGTTCTTTTCGTGGGCGGCCATCCTTAATGCAAGCGTCTTGATGCCACGGCTTATAAGCCAGCAGTCGAACGGCGACGGGTTGAGCCCCGCGGCCTTTCGGTAAAAATCGAACCTCTTTTTGAGCTCCTTGTCGTTCGTTATGAGAGCCCCGCCGATGACGTCCGAATGGCCGCCAAGATATTTTGTTGAGCTGTGGATGACCACGTCCGCGCCAAGATCGAGAGGATTCTGAAAGACAGGGCTGGCAAATGTATTATCTACGATGACTTTGATATTTTTGGAACGGGCAAAGCTGCACGCCTGTTTCAGGTCAACGATCTTTAGAAGGGGATTTGTGGGCGTCTCTATCAATAACCATTTGGTCTCCGGCCTCACAGCCTTTTTCCACATGCCGGGGTCATCGCTCCTTGCGAACGAGCTTTTTACGCCGTATTTCGCAAAGACATTGATCAAAAGGCGATAGGTGCCGCCATAGAGGTCCTCGTTCGCCACGATATGGCAGCGTCCCGCGCTAAAGAGCCAAGCCGTTAGCGCGCCAAGCCCGGAGCTAAGAACAGTGGCGTATCTCCCGTTTTCGATGGATGCAAGGGTCTCTTCAAGCCGTGAAAAGTTGGGATTCCCGGCGCGAGTATATTCGAACTCGCCTATGGGTCTCCCCGGACTTTTTTGCATGAACGTTGTGGTCTGGCAGATGGATGGGATGACCGCTCCGGTGTCCTTGTCGGGCCTTTGCCCTTTATGAACCGTCTTTGTACCTATTTTCATAAGAATCCTTTTTTCTTCATCCATTCATCGGAATGGCACTTGCTTAGATAGTTCCTTCCCGTATCAGGAAGAATGATGACGACATTGCCGCCGACCCTGTTCTTTTTGCAATATTTCACGGCCGCGGCCAGGGCGGTGCCGGAAGAGCCCCCGGCAAATATCCCTTCTTCCCGTGCAAGGCGTCTTGCCATAAGGAACGACTCTTTGTCGGTCACAACTACGATATCGTCGACCACCGATCTTTTATATGTCTTCGGAAAATAATCCTCGCCTACCCCTTCGACAAGCCAGGGTGAACCATTGCCGCCAGACAGGAGCGATCCCTTTGGATCGGCAAGGATCATCTTTATCTTTGGATCTCGTTCCTTAAGATATCTTCCGCAACCGGAGATGGTTCCGCCCGTTCCAACGCCGGAGACCAATGCCGATATCTTTCCCTTCATATCGCGCCATGTCTCGGGGCCCGTAGTTAGGTAATGCGTCTTTGGATTACTGGGATTGGTGAACTGGCTGGGCATGAAGGAATTGTTTGTCTTGGAAGCTATCTTTACTGCGAGGACGCTGTAATTTTCCGGACTGTCGGGCGCAACATCCGATCTTGTTACCACCACCTTTGCGCCATACGCCTTGAGCAGGGCCACTTTTTCTTCGCTCATTTTATCGGGGACTACGAAGAGGCATTTGTATCCCTTTACAGCCGCGATCTGCGCCAGCGCCACACCGGTATTTCCTGCTGTGGCCTCTATGATGGTCGAACCCCTTTTTAACAGGCCCTTTTTTTCCGCCTCTTCTATCATCTTAAGGGCTATCCTGTCCTTAATGCTTCCGCCCGGATTCGCGGCCTCGCATTTTGCAAAGAGGGCCGCCGTAAGGCCTTTTCCTATCTTGTTAAGTCTTACGATCGGGGTCTTACCGATGCTTTCCAGTATAGAATTATGAGCCGCCATAAGTGGACCACAATAGACATCTTATTTGCCATTTTTTCAAGGAATGTTTTTTGGAAATGTTTTTTGGAACTATCTTCCGAGCAGGGTAGTGCCTATCCACACAAAAAGCTGACCGACGAGCGTAAGCATGATGATGGCAACGGGATAGACCGCGGCGTAAGTGACCGCCGGCGAATCATCCTCCACGGTCTTTATCAATACTCCCAAGGATGGGCTGCTTGTCTTGGCGCCACACACGGCACCCAACGATTGTGTGATAGGAAGTTTGAATATCTTGTGAACAAGGAAATATGAACCAAAGAGCGAAACGAGCGAGACCGCAGCGCCCAATATGATACATGATATTATACTATGACCGCCAATGCTGGCTATTAGTTCATGGCCCGTCTTTACGCCGATCCCGATGAGAAATAGTACAAGCCCAAGATCGCGCAGGAATATCTTTGTGGCGTTGGGTATCCTTACGGACCATTTTCCTATCTTCCCAAAGTGACCCAAGATGAGAGCGACAAATAATGGCCCGCCGGCAACGCCTAGCTTCAATGAAAAATTTCCGATAACAAAAGGGATTTCTCCCAAAAGGGCGCCGAAGAACATTCCGATGGTAAGTATGAGAATATTCGTGTCGTCAAGCCTTCTTCTCTCGGAGCCGGCCATCTTAATGAAGCGCTCAACGTTCTCCATTCGCCCCACGACCTTCATCATGTCGCCTATCTCGAGCGAAACGCCGCCGGTAGGGGTTATTTCCACCTCGCCGCGATAAAGCCTGGTTATCGTTATGCCGTAGCTTTCAGGCAGCTTTAGGTTCCGTAGCAATCTTCCAGCAAGTTTTGAACTGCTCACGAAAAGGTCCTTTATCGCCATAAAACCCGGAGGCGGGAGCTCCTGGCCCATATCCTCGCCGAAGAGGATACGGAACTTTTCAAGTTCGGCGGCCTGTCCCACCGCCACCACTGTATCTCCAAGTTCGAACTTTGCGTCCGGCGTGCAGATGGTAATGTGCTCGCCCCGTTTGAATCTTGTGAGATTTACGTGTGCAATGTTGTGGATATCGAGTTCATCAAGGGTCTTCCCTGTCAGGTTTATATTCGTGAGCTTGAAGGACCTGCTCTTAAAACCTCTTACCTCTCGCTCTTTGGCCTCGTTCTCACGATCGGCGTTCACCCTTTTGGAGAATATTTTGGGGACAAGCTGAACAAAGAGCATTTCACTTATAAGCCCGAAAGGGTAGGCGACCGCGTATCCGAGCGATGCCTGGCCGCTGTGGCCCGGGAGATATGTCTGGATGGCGTTTATCGCCGAGGCAAGGGCGGGGGTAGAGGTCATCGCACCCGCGAAAATTCCGGCGGCACTCGCTATGTCCACCTTTAGCGGTATGGCAAGCAGGAGCGCGGTCAATGCTCCTGTGCTGACGGTGAAGAGCGCAAGTCCGGCAAATTTAAGTCCGCGCCTGTGAAATTGCCTGAAGAACTGGGCCCCGGCCTGAAGACCTATCGGGTATATGAAGAAGATGACCCCGATGCTCATTATTATCGAAGGGATCTCCGCCCCCAAAATGCCGGCGGCTATGGCCACAAAGAGGCAGGCGCTGGAGCCGAAAGAGATACCCTTTATTTTGATATGGCCTATAATGTAACCAATTGATATTATTGCCAAAAGAACCAGTAGCTGGTTATTTAAAAGTCCCGTTCCCATATGTTCGGGCGCTATTATGCCATAAGAACCCCCCTTTCAAGAACTATTATTTTGTTATTGACATTAATATATTCATATATAGATATATTCGCATATATGAATATACAGGCCAAGGAGTTAAGGGAGCGGGCGCACAGGGCAGGGCATTGTCTTAAGGGGCTGGCGAATGAAGCGAGACTTGTGATCGTCATGACGCTTCGTTCCGGGGAGAAGGGGGTCAACGAGCTTTCCGAAGCGACCGGCTATCCTCAGCCAACCGTCTCGCAGCATCTTTCAAAGATGAAGGAGCGGGACCTTGTGGAGGCAAGGCGCGAAGGAAATCAGATATTCTATTCCATCAAAGATAAAAGACTTCTCGAGTTCTTGGACCTAATGAAGGCGCTATTTTGCAAATAAAGGCGAACATATGAAAATAAAATTCTTGGTTACGATCGCCGCTGTCATCCCGTTGATATCGTATGCGGTGGAACCGCTCACGCTTTCAAAGGCGCTTGAGCTTGTTGACAGCTCTCCAAGGAACTCCGCCCTCAGGTCAGAGGTCAGATCGGCGGAAGGAAGGCTCCTTTCGGCGAGCGGGGCCTTTATGCCGCAGGTGAACGTTCTGGAGAGATATGTGAGGACCGATGACCCTGTGGGGGTCTTTGGCGGAAAGCTGCAGCAGGGAAAGTTCACCGCGCAGGATATGGCGATAAACAATCTCAATCATCCGAACGCGATCAACAACTGGGTGACAAGGGCCGAGATAACACAGCCGGTGCTTCACAGCACAACGGATCTCTATAGAAGGGGAGCGGCCAGCCATCAGCTGGATTTGGTGAAGCAGATGAGCGGGTTCGAAAGGGAATCTTTAAGGCTTGATGTGGTCAGTCTCTATTATCAGGCGGTCGCCTACAGAGAAAAGGCGAGAGTGCTCAAAGAGGCTATATATTCCATGAAGGCACTGGAGGCTAGCTATGAACAGGCGAGCGCCCCTTCCAGCGCCAACGAAACGAACTACATAGTTGCAAAGTCGGTAAGAAGCGACCTTGAGTCGCAACTGGTAAGGGTAGAAACGATGGGGGACAACACAAAAAGATGTCTCACGGCGCTTCTGGGTATAAAAGACACGGAAGGCGTTGAGCTTACCGACAGCATCCCCGAGGCGCAAAGGTCCTTCAATGAAGGACCGTCGACCTCTGACACAAGGGGTGACGTTAAGGCCGCCGAGGCCATCTACAAGGCCGCAATTTCTGAGCATAAGTCGGCGAAGTCAACGTTCGGTCCCAACATAGACCTCTTTGCCGCATACAACAGATACACCGGAGATTTTAAATCAAGCGACGGTTCATATGAGGCGGGGATGCTATTTTCGTGGCCTATATTTTCCGGCGAGAGGTTCGGCAAAGTAAAAGAGGCCAACGCGAACAGGGCGGCGGCAAGGGATAACTTTGAGGCGATGAAACTGAAGGCCGAGGCCGAAAAAGAGAACAGCGCTCAAAGACTTAACGCCTGCATAGAACAATACAAATTGAACAAAAAAGCGACCGATGAGGCGGCTAAGGCGCTTAAGCTCGCACGTCAGAGATATATGGAAGGGACGCTCCCCCTTCTTGATTATTCCCAGACGATACAGAACTGGGCGATGATCTCGCTTAGGCTTGTGGATAGCAGATACAGCGTTGCGGAGAGCGATGCCAACAAGAAGTTCCAGACAGGTGACCTATGAATGATCAAAAACTGGGGCCGGCAGGAAAGCTGGCCAAGATGTTCGTTACATCAAAGCTGACACCTTTGATGATAATTGCCTCGCTCCTTTTGGGGCTCATGGCGATATATCTTACCCCCCGCGAAGAGGAGCCTCAGATACTGGTTCCGATGGTGGATGTAATGATACCTTTCACCGGTGCCACGCCCAAAGAGGTCGAAGAGCGTGTTACGACCCCTGCAGAACGATACCTCTGGGGTATCCCGGATGTTGAATAT
>PCWZ01000052.1 GCA_002796305.1 Deltaproteobacteria bacterium CG11_big_fil_rev_8_21_14_0_20_49_13 | reverse complement strand
CCTCACTTGGTGTCTTAAAGTTTAAGCATTTTCGAGGCCTGTTGTTAAGCCAATTCTCGATATTCTTTATCTCTCTGCTCGGGGAGTTCATCCATGCGGCCCACCAAGCCCATCAGCTGGCTGTGAGTGAAAATTTGGCGGCAAAACGGGAATTTCTGAAAAAGACCGGCTCGAACTTTCGGCTATCCTCTCGAACCTTAAGTTTTTCCTACACTTTTCCTTGGTCACTGCTGGCAAAATCGCGACCAATTACCATTATGAGCTCCCTATACATTGAAATTCGAACCTATTTTCAATCTCTATCCCCATAAATACCAGTCGCGCAGATTTGTCTATATAAAATTTCGCGCGGAAAATATTTCCCGTCACGACGAAACTCGGCTGACGCTTTATAGAGTCATCGATCAGCGATAAGTCGCTTGGCGGCGTGGATCATCGAGGAAGCTGTCGAGTATAGCAAAAGCCGCGCCCTCGTCCGCCAGCGGAGGACTCGGTCACGCCTTTTGCAGTCTGCCGAGTGAAGTTAAATTGACTTCGCTTGTCTGACGCAGGGCAGACAGGCACAACCGGCACCGTTAGTCGGCGGGCGGTTTTTCCCCCCGTCCCCCAAAACCGCCCGCCGGCCTACCTAAAGAACCTTAAACGCCTCTATCCGCACCTAAAACCCCCAAACCCAGCTTATACCGTCCTATACCCCCGCATATGACGGAAAGAGGACGGAAAAAGACGTATTTACGTCCACCCTTTTGGGGCAGATGACGCAAACAGGACGTTAGGAGGACATAAAAAGGACGTTAGAGGACGTATTTTATCCGCCGCATTGTTCTCCCTCGCCCCTTGGGGAGAGGGTCAGGGTGAGGGGCGTTGGAACGTTGAAACATTGGAACACTGGAACGTTGGAACTCGACTATTTCCCCTCCGGCAGGACATAATGGGTCGCCTTAAGCTCGCCCACCTGTTTGATCGTCCCCTTGGCCTCCATTGCATTCAGAAGCTTCCAAGCGGCGTTGTGGGAGATTTTCAGAGCGTCCATAACTTCTTTTCTCGTGGCCTTTCCGTTCGCCTTGATTATTCCTAAAACTGTTTGCTCCCTGTTCAAAACGACCTCTGGATTTTTGGCGCTCTTTGCCTCATACAATTTCTTGCTTGCCTTCGATCCGAAGAAAATGCCCAACACCTGCAAGGCCACGCTGGAAAGATCAGCCGGCAAGATATATTCGGTCTTGAAACAACGCACAACAAAAGCTACCAGAAAGAATAGGAACCACGCATAGATAAAAATTTATCCCCATCTGCTTTCGGGGTCGCTTCCGGACCATCGTCGGATCTCCTTGTCTGCGGCATAGGCACCGGTCAGGGCGATATAGACCACCATCATTCCGCTCGGCATGTCAAACGCCCCCTTGGCCACAAAGTCATAGATCATCAGCCCAAGATAAACGACACTATAGAGCGTCAGGATCGGAAACAGCACGCTCGCCTCGGTAAATGTTTTTTTAATGTCCATGACGGCATTTTTACATCCGTCCGGCGGATTTTACAAGTGAAATGCAATGCTACGCCTCTCCGACATTCTGGGCGAAGCCAAAAGACCCAACCTTTGCTATTTATGGTTATTTTCAATCACTTAGCGAACTTTTTGTGAAGTCCCGCCACTTTTTCATTGACTTTTATGAATATACTCTGTAATATATTCCCATTATGGTAACACTTATATGGGTATTACAAATTTGCATTTCAAATGAAAATTATTTGTAGAGGCATACTGGAAGAATTTAAACGGAAACACCCTGATGTCAGATCTCAAGTAGATGCATGGTTGGCTGACGTCTTTGCCACAACATGGAGCACTACAATGGACATCAAACGACGATATGCCAGCGCCAGCTTTGTAAATGATGATGTTATTTTTAATCTGAAAGGGAATAAATATCGGTTAAAAGTACAGGTCAATTATAAGAATCAAATAGTTTTGATAAAGGCTATTGGTACGCATGATCAATACATGAAGTGGTAATGAAGTTTAAGAAAAACTATGACGACTAAAATTAAAATAATAAAAACATCAGAAGATTATAACGATGCTCTTGAACTAATCAAAGAGCTTATGAACAAAAATCCTGATCCTGAGTCTGAAGATGGTGAGAAACTAAGTCTTCTGGCAACTCTCATTCAAGATTATGAATCTAAAGAATTTCCTGAATCTTTACCAGATCCAATTGATGCAATTTTATTCCGCCTAGAACAACAGAATTTAAAACCAGTCGATTTAATTCCTTTTATTGGTAGCAGAAGCAAAGTGTCGGAAATTCTTTCTCGTAAACGTCCACTGACCATTTCAATGATTAGATCTCTAGAAGCGGGATTGGGTATTCCAGCAAAAGTTCTGTTGAAAGAAAGCGATGAATTTAGAGATCTTGAAAATATTGTCTGGGGCCGTTTCCCTCTCAAAGAGATGCAAAAAAGAGGTTATTTTGATGAAAAAGTAACTAAACGTACTGACATCAAGAGGTTAATGAGCAATTTCTTTGGCCCAACAAAATCTCCTGAATGCTTTCTTGGAATGCTAAGCAAAACTAACTATAGATCTGCCCGTCCAATGGACAAACATTCTCTTATTGCGTGGTCAGCGTTTGTCGTTAAAAAAGCTAGTAAAATTCAATCACCAGTTGTGTTTAAAGATGGGACTGTTGATTTAGTTTTCATGCAAAAACTTGCACAATTTAGCAAGGAAGATGATGGGCCTATTATCGCCATAGATTTCTTAAATAAACATGGTATTAAATTAATTATAGAGCCTCATTTTTCGCAAACATATCTAGATGGTGCAACGATTGTGCTAGATAAAAAACATCCAATTATTGGCCTAACAATTAGGCACGATCGCCTTGATAATTTTTGGTTTACTCTAATGCATGAATTAGCGCATATTGCGCTGCACTACGATCAAGAATCTAATTTTTTCTATGATAATCTGGATAATACAGATTTAAATAGTCAAGAACAAGAAGCCGACAAATTAGCTCAAGAGGCCCTTATTCCACAAAACAAATGGGAAAATAGCCCTGCAAGATTAATTCCATCAGCTATTGCGGCTGAAAGTTTAGCTAAAGAATTAGGAATACACACGGCCATTGTTGCTGGGAGAATGCGCCGTGAAGGCGGAAGATATGTTTATTTAAATAACATAATAACCCAGTCAAAAGTAAGACAATGTTTTATTAAAGAAAAATGGAGTGATAAATAACATGTTTGATTATAAACATTATGTGCCAACATTAAAGTGGAAAGCTTCCGAATACTATGCGTTGAAATATTTAAAAGAAAAGGAAAAGAATCTTATTACTCCGTTGATTCAACTGATAATGTCTAAGCCAAAAGCTTCTAAGAAAGACGAACAACTTCCCACTTGGGAAGAACAACTTAAGAAATCAATAGAGATCCTTAAAATTCAGATACCACAGATACCAGTAGAGATTTTCGAGTCTTGGGGAAGCAGTCCTGCCTTTGTTGACGTTGGTTTAATAGATGCTTCCTTAAGAAAGGAAGCTATCACTGAAATTATAAAAACTGGAAATATAATTGGTGCTACTTTAATCCCGGTTGTTAACCTAAGTTCAGACAAATCCATTCAGTCAGCGATGGTCTCTGTCTCGAAAGAAAAACAATCCGGAATTTGTCTAAGATTGTTTCGCTCTGATTTTAATAGTGACATTAACGTCGGTGATAAAGTTAAACAGTTTTTAATTGACCAAGATGTTGAGGAAAGTGAAATTGATTTGTTAATAGATTTTCAAATACTAGATGATGGTTGTTCAAGGCTTCATAATTTATGTGAACAAATTCCTAATTTATTAAAGTGGAGAACTTTTACGTTTGCTTGTGGGTCCTTTCCGGTGGACTTAACTAGTTTTGTTTTAGGCGTAAATTATGTTGCTCGCCACGACTGGAAGAACTGGTTCACTCAAATTAAGTCTAGCAAATTGAAAAGGAACCCTTCTTTTTCAGACTATACCATTCAACATCCCATCTATAATGAATCTTTTCAGTCTTTTTCTCCCAGCGCGAGCATAAGATATACACTGAATGACAAATGGCTTGTCATGCGAGGACAAAAAAATAAGCACATTCAATATTTAGCTAATGCACGGCTATTATCGCAACATTCCGATTTTTTCGGCGCTAAATTTAGTTTTGGTGATAAGTATATTGCCGATAAAGGAACGAACCTAAAGGGAAAGACGGGAAATCCAATGACGTGGTTGATAGCTGGAATCAATCACCACTTGGCCTGCACTGTGAAGCAGATCGCCAATTTATCCTAGAGCAAAGACATTTTCTGACTGAAGTTTTTAAAGTTTGCCCATCCATAACTTCAGTAAGGCGTTCATATAGCTTTATTCTAGTTTTGGAACGAACACCTTCTGCTCGTCCTCTTTCTTCTAAAATTGCAAGAGCCTCTTCCCTCCACAAAAGTGAAGCAATCGCAACATTATCCTGATATGGATTATCTATTGCTTCACGTATATTACAAAATGAAACTCCTTTGTCAGATGGTGAAATTTTTGCTATTATAATGCCCCACCATTCTGGAACCATCTTGAATGCTTTATGTAGGTGACATTTACCAACTACCAATGTTATTTGATCAAGTACTGCGTTATATATTTGCATTTGTTCAAATAAACGACCTAGCGTGTCTACATCACTTTTCAATTCATAACCATGAATTGACCCATTAACAACCGCCAAATCAATTCGAGCGGCACCATGAGACAATCCTAACTCTTCAATAATTTTTATTTCTGGGTTTTCTTTACGACTTCCCTCTAGATTCTCTCTTAAAGCAATGCGGATTGACCTGTCATTAGTATGAACAAAGCTACGATTATTTATAATAGTTGCTTGAGTCTTCATATCCTTTATGGAAACGTTCGGTAGTATAGCATGAATAAATGTAATTGTGAAACTCTATTTAATTTCAACTTCAGCTATGATCTTACATCTGTCATTAGAAAAAGATAAGCGTATAAAGTGTATGTTTTTATAACCATTTTGTTTTCTTTGGCTTCCCTTTATATCCTGGGATTTTAGGTTGAATCAATAACGCAAGCGTGTTAGCAATCTCGCCATCATAAAATGATGGCGCAGAGGAGGATAGGCACTTATGTTCGAACAAGCCTTCAAAAATATCGACGATGTTCTCTGGAAAGATGCCGGTTGCACCAGCGAGCTAGATTACACGGAGCAGACCTCATGGCTGCTGTTCCTTAAATATCTCGATGATTTGGAACAAGACCGTGTCGCCGAAGCCGCGCTGAACGGTAAGAAATACACTTATATCCTCGACAAGCCCTACCGCTGGGAAACGTGGGCCGCGCCCAAGGGCAAAGATGACAAGCTCGACCACAACGCCACCCTGACCGGCGATGATCTCCGCGACTTCGTCAATCAGAAACTCTTCCCCTACCTGCACGACTTCAAACAGAAGGCTACCGGGCCGAACACCATCGAATACAAAATCGGGCAAATCTTCGGAGAGATCAAGAACAAAATTTCCAGCGGCTATAACCTGCGGGAGATCATAGACCACATCGACGAACTACGCTTCCGCTCGCAGAATGAGAAGCACGAACTATCTCACCTCTACGAAGCAAAGATCAAAAACATGGGCAATGCGGGCAGGAACGGCGGCGAGTATTACACCCCGCGTCCGCTTATCCGCGCCATAGTCCATGTCGTGAAGCCCAAAATCGGCGAGCGCATTTATGACGGCGCGGTCGGTTCGGCAGGTTTCTTGTGTGAGGCATTCGAGTATTTGAAGACACAGGGCAAGCTCACCACCAAAGACCTTACCAAGCTCCAGACCAGCACCTTCTACGGGAAGGAAAAGAAATCCCTCGCCTATGTTATCGCGATTATGAACATGATCCTGCACGGCATCGATGCGCCGAACATCATCCACACCAACACGCTCACCGAGAACCTGGCCGATATTCAGGAAAAGGACCGCTACGACGTGGTGCTGGCCAATCCACCCTTCGGTGGTAAGGAGCGTAAGGAAGTTCAGCAAAACTTCCCGATTCGCACTGGCGAGACGGCTTTTCTTTTCCTTCAACACTTTATTAAAATCTTAAAGGCTGGTGGACGTGGCGGCGTGGTCATCAAGAACACATTCCTCTCCAACACCGACAATGCTTCTGTAAGCCTGCGCAAACTCCTGCTGGAAAGTTGCAACCTGCACACAGTGTTGGACCTTCCCGGTGGCACGTTTCAAGGCGCTGGGGTGAAGACCGTCGTGCTCTTCTTCGAGAAAGGCGCGCCAACTCGGAAAGTCTGGTTCTACCAGCTCGATCCCGGTCGCAACATGGGCAAGACCAACCCACTTAATGACGTCGACCTTGCCGAGTTCGTGAAACTGCAAAAGAGTTTTGCCGATTCGCCCAAGAGCTGGAGCGTGGACGCCAAAACCATCGACCAGTCAACTTTTGATCTGTCGGTGAAAAACCCGAACGGTGGAAAAGAAATAATTCACCGTGAGCCCCAAGAGATTATGGACGAAATTGCCAAGCTGGACGCAGAGAGTGCGAAGGTACTGGAAAATATCAAGGCGCTACTATGAAAAAGGGTTGGCAAACAAGGAAGCTTGGTGAACTTTGCGAAATCGAACTAGGGAAAACTCCGGCACGAGCGAATAAGGCGTTTTGGGATGAGAAGCGGGAAACCGGCAATGTCTGGCTTTCTATTGCAGATCTCCTAAATGCCGAGGACAACGTTGTAGTTGATAGCAAAGAATACCTCTCGGACAAAGGCGCATCAATTTCCAAAACAGTCTGCAAAGGAACGCTATTGGTGAGTTTCAAGCTTACGCTGGGACGATTAGCTTTCGCGGGTCGCAACCTTTTTACAAACGAGGCAATTGCTGCTTTGACGATCTTTAATGAGCACGAGTTGTCGAAGGAATTTCTTTTCTACTTTCTACATTTCTTCGATTGGCGCAAAGTTGCCGAAAACGATGTGAAACTCAAGGGAATGACGCTCAACAAGGCGAAGCTAAAGGAAATGCCAGTTCACTTCCCTTCGCCAGACGAACAACATCGGATCGTCGGCATGCTCGACAAAGCATTTGAGGGCATCACCACAGCCAAAACCAACGCCGAAAAGAACCTTAAAAATGCCCGCGCTATATTCGAAAGCCACCTCCAATACATCTTTACCCAGCGTGGCCCGGGATGGAAACAAAAGACGTTGGAAGAGATAGCAACAACCTTTGGTCGAGGTAAGTCAAAGCATCGCCCACGAAATGAGCCAAAGCTTTACGGTGGAAAATATCCATTTATCCAAACTGGCGATATTCGTAACGCGGATCATTTCATTACCGAGTATTCCCAAACTTACAGCGAGGCCGGACTTGCTCAAAGCAAGCAGTGGCCGAAGGGAACAATTTGCATCACCATCGCGGCGAACATTGCAGAGACAGGCATCTTGGGCTTCGATGCGTGCTTTCCCGACAGTGTCATTGGCGTGGTAACAAATCCCAAAGAAGCGGAAGTTGGTTTTGTAGAATATTTATTGCAGTCATTTAAGGCGCGCATCCAAGCAATGGGAAAGGGAAGTGCTCAAGCCAACATCAACATGGGCACTTTCGAAAATGAACGGTTTCCATTTCCATCTGTTGCCGAACAAAAACAAATTGTCGCCAAGCTCGACTCACTTCGCAAAGAAACCGAACACCTCGAAGCGATATACAGGCAAAAACTCGCTACGCTGGAGGCTTTAAAAAAATCGCTATTGCACCAAGCCTTCACCGGCCAACTATAAAGGACGACACAAATGAAAGCCAACGAAACCAAACTGCTTGATTTCCTGAAGAAGTCGCCCCAGTTTGTCGTTCCAATCTACCAGCGCACCTATTCATGGACGGACAAGGAATGTCGCCAACTGTGGGACGACATTGTGCGTTGCGGCAGTAGCGACAAAATAGCCGTCCACTTTGTTGGCTCGATAGTTTACATCGATAAGGCTGACTCCACCGTGACCATCTGGGAACCGTTGCTCGTAATCGATGGGCAACAACGTCTCACAACCGTGACGTTGCTCATAGCAGCTCTCGCTAATGCTCTTGGCGATACCGAGCCGGTGGCTGGCTTTTCTGCTGAGATGTTACGCGGTTACTACATGCTCAACCCGCTGGAAAAAGGGGAGAAACAATTTAAGCTACTTCTCTCGCAAACCGACAAAACTACGCTCACCGCCATCGTTGGTAACCAGGAGCAACCCAAAGAGCAATCCCTTCGAGTTGCGCAAAACTTCAAGCTCTTCGAAGATTTAATTGCCGGTTACGGGAGTGACTTAGCGGTTGTGTGTAAAGGTCTGGTGAAACTCATGATGGTAGAAATAAAGCTCAAACGCGGGGAGGACAACCCGCAACTCATTTTCGAGAGCATGAACTCTACCGGCAAGGAGTTGAGCCAGGCCGACCTCATACGCAATTACATTCTCATGGGGCTGGAGCCAGAGCTACAAACGCGGCTTTATGAGCAATTCTGGCGGCCGATGGAAATTGATTTCGGGCAGGAAGCCTACGGCACTCACTTCGATGCTTTCATGCGCCACTACCTCACGGTCAAGACCGGCGAGATTCACCGCTTGGACGAAGTCTATGAGGCATTCAAGACCAACGCCCGTTCACCCATTGCCGCAGTAGCTGGGGTTGAGGCATTAGTGAAGGATATTCGCGACTACACCCGACATTTCTGTGCGATGGCCCTGGGTAGCGAACCCGACACAGACCTCAAGCTGGCCTTTCACGATCTGCGTGAGCTGAAGGTGGATGTTGCCTATCCGTTTCTCATGGAGCTGTATCACGACTACAAAGCCGACGTCCTGTCTAAGGCCGACCTGCTGGCAAGCGTGCGACTGGTTGAGGCGTATGTGTTCCGCCGTGCCATCTGCGCAATTCCCACCAACTCGATGAACAAGACGTTTGCCACGTTCGCCAAGGCGTTGAAGAAGGACCGTTATTTCGAGAGCATTCAGGCGCATTTCCTTGGGCTACCATCCTATCGCCGATTTCCCACAGACGAAGAGTTTCGTCGCGATATGCAAACGCGCGACCTCTATAACTTCCGCAGTCGCAGTTATTGGTTGCGTCGTTTGGAAAATTACGATCGCAAAGAGCGCGTGGCAGTGGATGAATACACCATCGAACATATCCTGCCGCAAAACGAAAACCTTTCGTCCGAGTGGCGCGAAGCGCTCGGCACAGACTGGCAGCGTGTCCAGAAAACATGGTTGCACAGACTTGGTAATCTAACGCTCACCGCCTATAACTCAGACTACAGCGACCGCCCCTTCGCGGAGAAGCGTGACATGCCAGATGCCCCGGAGAAGGGGCTAAAGCAAAGCCCACTCAAACTCAATCAAGGACTTGGCGTGCTGGAGACATGGAATGAGGACGCTATCAAAGCCCGCGCTGGCAAGCTAGCTGATCTTGCCATCGGCGTTTGGTCGACCCCCGTACTACCACGAGATATTCTGGATGCTTACCGACCGCAGGCCGCTACCATTACTGAATACACAATAGATGACCATCCTTGCTTGGCAATAGGCAGCGAAATGTATGGAAGTACTGTGCGAAATCTATTTGAGGCCTTTCGCAAGGCGGTGCTCGCGCTCGACCCGTGCGTGAGCGAGGAGTTTCTGAAGCTTTATGTTGCTTACAAGGCTGAGACCAACTTTGTGGATGTAGTGCCCCAAGCCAAGCGATTGCGCCTATCACTAAACATGCGCTTTGCTGATGTGAATGATCCCAAAGGGATTTGTAAGGACGTCACGGGCCTCGGCCGTTGGGGAAACGGTGATATAGAAATCGGCCTATCAAAACTGGAGGACTTACCGTATGTCATCGGGCTGGTTCGCCAGTCACTAGAACTGCAACTGGGCAATGGTGGAGACGTATGAACGAATCCGAAACAAGAGCCGAACATATTGACCCCGCGTTGAAGACGGCGGGCTGGGGCGTCGTCGAGGGTAGCAAGATACTGCGCGAATACCCCTTCACGCTAGGCCGCATAGAAGGCCATGGTCGCCGCGGCAAGCCGCTCATCGCCGATTACGTGCTGATCTATCGCAACCACAAGCTTGCTGTCGTTGAAGCCAAGGCCTGGGAAGAAGAATTGACCGAAGGCGTGGCTCAAGCCAAGAATTACGCTGATAAGTTGGCGGTTCGTTACGCCTACGCCACCAACGGAAAGGGTATTTATGGCATTGATATGCAAACTGGCGAAGAAGGCAAAATTGCTGCCTACCCAACGCCGGACGAACTCTGGGATATGACCTTTTCTATGCAGAATACCTGGCGCGACAGTTTCGCTGATGTGCCGTTTGAGGACAAGGGAGGCTCGCATCCAAGCCGTTATTATCAAGATGCCGCGGTCGAATATGTAATGGAAGCGATTGCGGTGGACCAAAAGCGCATACTTATTACCCTCGCCACTGGCACCGGTAAGACTTTTATTGCCTTTCAGGTTGCGTGGAAGCTCTTTCACAGTCGCTGGAACTTAAGCCGCGAAGCATCGCGCCGCCCTCGAATCCTTTTTCTCGCTGATCGGAACATTCTTGCTAATCAGGCTTACAACGCGTTTTCACCTTTCCCCGAAGATGCAATGGTTCGCATCTCACCAGAGGACATTCGCAAGAAGGGCAAAGTACCAAAAAATGGTAGCCTTTTCTTCACGATATTCCAGACGTTCATGAGCGGTCCCCCGAAAGATGGTAAACCGTCTCCTTATTTCGGTGAATATCCGCGAGATTTCTTTGACTTTATAATCATCGACGAGTGTCATCGTGGCGGCGCTAACGACGAGAGTAACTGGCGCGACATCTTGGACTACTTTGCCCCTGCAGTGCAGTTGGGCATGACGGCAACACCCAAGCGAAAGGATAATATTGATACCTATGCTTATTTCGGAGAGCCGGTCTATATCTACTCGCTAAAGGAAGGCATAAATGACGGATTTCTTACACCGTTCAAGGTGAAACAGATTTCCACGACGCTCGACGAGTATGTCTATACGCCCGACGATCAGTTGATTGAGGGCGAGATCGAAGCCGGTAAGCTCTATACGGAAACCGACTTCAACAAGATCATCGAAATCATGGTGCGTGAAAAGACGCGTGTTGAGATTTTTATGGAGCAGATCAACCAAAACGAGAAGACGCTGGTGTTCTGCGCCACACAGGCTCATGCACTGGCTGTGCGTGATCTCATCAACCAGATGAAAACCAGTAATGACCCGAATTACTGCCAGCGGGTTACCGCCAACGATGGAGCTCTTGGCGAACAGCACCTGCGTAGTTTTCAGGACAACGAGAAGACTATCCCGACAATCTTGACCACGTCTCAAAAGCTCGCCACCGGCGTGGATGCCCGCAATATTCGCAATATCATACTCATGCGTCCGATCAACTCTATCATCGAGTTTAAGCAGATTATCGGCCGAGGCACGCGGCTTTACGATGGCAAGGACTACTTCACGATCTATGACTTCGTGAAGGCCCACCATCATTTCCATGACAAGGCGTGGGATGGCGAGCCGATCGAACCGGAGGAACCAAAACCGTGTCCGAGATGTGGTTGTCGCCCATGCGTGTGCGAGAAACCGCCTCCACGACTTTGCCCCGTGTGCGGCAAGAGTCCATGCGAATGTCCGAAAGGGCCTTGCCCGAGGTGTGGCCAGATTCCCTGCCAGTGTCGGCGCAAGAAAAAGATCAAAGTGAAGCTCGCAGACGGTAAAGAGCGCACGATTCAGCACATGATGGCGACAATCTTCTGGCACCCCGACGGCACACCGATGTCCGCACAACAGTTTATGGAACTGCTTTTTGGTAAACTGCCGGAGTTTTTCAAGGACGAGGCCGAACTGCGCGCTATTTGGAGCACGCCAGAGACGCGGAAGAAACTCTTGCATGGTCTAGCCGACAAAGGCTTTGGCGGTGATCAACTGCCCGAGATGCAGAAGATCATAGACGCCGAGAAGAGCGACATCTTCGACGTGCTGGCCTACGTGGCCTACGCCCTCCCGACGGTTACGCGAGAAGAGCGCGCCGTAAAAGCCAAGGTTGCGATCAGCACGCATTTCAACAGCAAACAGCGGGTCTTTCTCGACTTTGTGCTGTCGCACTACGTAAGCGTAGGGGTGGAAGAACTTGACCAGGAGAAACTCACGCCACTATTGCGGCTCAAGTATCACGACTCCATCTCCGACGCCGTGGCCGATCTGGGCAGGCCTGATGAAATTGGCAAGGTGTTTGTAGATTTTCAGAAATACCTGTATCAGAAACGGATTGCAGCATAATAACTATGTGTACTGACAAATAAAGAAAGGAACTATATGCCAACTTATTTTGATTTTAAATGTAATGACTGTGGAACCAAAATAGGCCAGCTCACTATAGTTGCGCCAGACAACAACAAGGATAAAAAGGATAGTGAAGAAAAAACAAAATGTCCCAAATGCAACTCCACAAACTGTACTTACAATACCAAAATTGGGAAATAACAATTCCGTTTGTTGATTTAACTTTTTTTGGGTTAGTAACAAGTTTCATTGGAGCGGGCGATGGGAATCGGACCCACGTATCAAGCTTGGGAAGCTCGCATTCTACCATTGAACTACGCCCGCGATTGTCGTCTCCGTGAAAATGGGGACCTCGTTCGCATACCTTAGATGATTGCCTAACTACTTTTCAAGCCTTACGCAAGCACTTTTGCTATCCGCTCGACCGCCCAGTCGATCTCCTCTTTCTTTATAACCAGCGGCGGCGCAAAACGGATCGTTGTTTCGTGTGTTTCTTTTGCAAGGACACCCTCTTTTACGAGCGCCTCGGTATAATTCCTGGCATGACCGGCCTCTTTTTTCAGTTCGACGGCGCAAAGAAGTCCCATGCCCCTTGCCTCTTTTATCTTTGGCGATCTTATATTCGCCAGCCTGCCGACAAAGTATTCGCCCATCTCTCTCGATCTGTCTATGAGCTTTTCGTCTATCAGGACATCGATAGCGGCCGACGCCACAGCGCACGCCAGAGGATTTCCGCCAAATGTAGAACCGTGGTTGCCCCATTCGAACGCCGCCATCATAACGGGGTCGTCCGCCAAGATACCAGAGACGGGATAAACCCCTCCGCCAAGGGCCTTTCCTATTATGACTATCTCGGGCCTTACACCCTCGTGTTCGAAACAGAAGAGCTTTCCAGTTCTTCCAAGCCCCGTCTGGATCTCGTCGGCAATAAAGAGGACATGATTCTTTTTGGTTATAGCATAGCACTCTTTAAGATAACCTTTTGGTGGTATCTTGACCCCCGCCTCGCCCTGTATCGGTTCTACCATAAAACCTACGGTATTCGGGGTCATTGCCGTCGAAAGCGCCTTTGTATCGCCATAAGGTATGATCTTGAAACCCGGCGTAAATGGACCGAAGCCACCGTTGCAAACTGGGTCTGTCGAAAATCCCACAATGGTCGTCGTCCTTCCATGAAAGTTGTCGGAACAAACGATGATCTCGGCCTTTCCTTCGGGGACCTTCTTGACCTTATAGCCCCATCTGCGTGCCGCCTTGATAGCGGTCTCAACGCCTTCGGCGCCGGTGTTCATGGGAAGCGCTTTATCATATCCAGCAAGCTTTGTCAGCTTTGCGAGGAACGGCCCCATCTGATCGTTATGAAATGCGCGAGAGGTAAGTGTCAGCGAATCCATCTGTTTTTTTGCCGCGGCTATGACCCTGGGATGATTATGCCCCTGATTGAGCGCGGAATAAGCAGAGAGCATGTCGATGTATTTTTTGCCATCGACATCCCACACCCAAACGCCTTCACCCTTTGATATCACCACCGGAAGCGGATGGTAGTTATGGGCGCTCACCTTGTCGACCTCATTGATATAATCTTGCGTCGTTCTCGTCATTGTCTCTCTCCTTGCCCCGAGCAACGTCGAGGGGCTTTACCTTCTAAAGATGTTCTTCAGCACGAACCAGAAGTTCTCTTTGCGCTCGCGCATGCGGCGAAGCGTGTATGGAAACCATGCGCTACCGTAGGGGATGTATACCCGGACCCGCCAGCCTTCGTCAAGGAGCCTCTTCTGCAGGTCGCGCCTGATGCCAAGGAGCATCTGGAACTCGAACTTGCTCCTGTCGATATTATAGCGGCGGCAATATTCCTTTGCCTTCTCTATTATCTTCTCATCGTGCGTTGCGATGCCGTGATAAAACCCGCTTCCTATGAGCCTCTCCATTAACGAGACGTATTGTTTGTCCACATCGCGTTTGTCAGGAAGTGCGATCCCAGCCGGTTCTTTATAGGCGCCCTTGCAGAGCCTTATCGTAACCCCATCTTTTAAAAGATCTTCGACGTCCCTCGGCGTACGCCTAAGCATCGCCTGCACAACGGTCCCGCAGGTCGGGTAGATATTGTGCCAGCGCTGTACCATATCGAGCGTCTTTTGGGTGTACGGACCCCCTTCCATATCGATGCGGATAAAGCCGTTCGTGCGTCCTGCCTCAATCAGTATCTTTGCGACATTATCGAAGCAGAGCTGTTCTGAGATATCGAGCCCGAGCTGGGTGAGCTTTAACGACATGTTGGTCTCAAGGCCGCGCTCTTTGAGCGCCTTTAAGGCCTTGCAGTACTCATCTGAAACCGTGCGCGACTCGGCGGGATTGGTAACGCTCTCGCCCAAGATATCGAGCGTCGTTCCAAAACCTTCTTTGTGAAGTCTTTCCACAACAGGAAGCGCCTCTTCCAAGGTCTGACCGGCTATGAAACGCTTTGCAAAGATGAATAGTATATTCATTGGAATGCCCTTTGTGTCATTGCGAGCGAAGCGAAGCAATCTACTGGCCACCGTTGCGGGGGATTGCTTCGTCGCTTCACTCCTCGCAATGACAGTATCTTTTTCGTTTCTCATATTCACCATTCACCTCCCAAATTACGCGCTCCCTTTTATGGTCTTCCAGCTATCCCCTTACCCACTATCTCCGAGATAGATTTCGACTGCAGGAAGAGGTAGAGATAATCCCGTCCGCCGGCCTTTGAACATGTTCCGCTCAAATTGAATCCGCCAAAAGGGTGACAAGCGACCATTGCACCCGTACATTTGCGGTTTATATATAGATTTCCTACATGGAACTCAAGCTTTGCCTTTTCTATCTTATCGCGGTTCTTTGAGTAGACCGCGCCTGTGAGTCCGTACTCGGTATCGTTGGCTATGGTAAGCGCGTGGTCAAAATCTTTCGCCTTGATGATAGCAAGGACCGGTCCAAACATCTCCTCCTGTTCCAAGCGAGCTCCCGGTTTGATATCGGCAAAGATCGTCGGCTTGATGAAATATCCTGCTTCCTGTTTCCTGCTTCCTGCTTCGGGTTGTTCATCTCCCAGCACCAACATCCCCTCCTTCTTGCCTATTTCGATATATTCATTTATGGTATCGAACGCCTTTTTGCTTACAACGGGCCCCATGAAATTCTTCCGGTCCTGAGTGGGCCCGACCGTCAACTTATTTGCTTTCTCTACGATAAGCTTGACCATTTCATCGTATACGCTCTCGACTATTATCGCACGCGAACAAGCCGAACATTTCTGCCCCTGAAAACCGAAAGCCGCGGAAACAACACCGGTCGATGCCGTTTCGAGATCCGCTTCGTTATCCACGACTATTGCATCTTTGCCGCCCATCTCTGCAGAAACGCGTTTGATCCACTTTTGTCCCTTAACTGGTTTTGCGGCGAGCTCATTTATATGAAGACCAACGGCCTTTGAACCGGTGAACGATATGAATCTTGTCTTTGGATGAGAAACAAGGGTGTCCCCAATGACGCCGCCATTTCCGGGGACAAAGTTAACGACACCGGCCGGAAGACCGGCCTCTTCTATTATCTCCATGAACTTTGCTGCTATGACCGTAGAATCGCTTGAAGGTTTAAGGACTACCGTATTCCCCGTGACCCATGCGGCGGTGGTCATGCCGGCAAGTATGGCAAGGGGAAAGTTCCAAGGCGGAATGACAACACCGACCCCGAGAGGGACATATACCATTATGTCGTGCTCGCCGGCCCAGTGGAGGCACGGCTGAACCTCGGCGTAACGCAGGGCCTCGCGTGCGTAGAACTCGCAAAAATCTATGGCCTCGCACACGTCGCCGTCGGCCTCGGCCCACGATTTGCCTACCTCATAGACCATCCACGCGGAGAGTTCGAATTTCCTCCTGCGCATTATTTGGGCAACATGAAAGAGTCTCTCTGCGCGCTCCTCTTCGGCGACCCATCTCCATGTCTCATAGGCCTTTGCCGCCGCCTCAACTGCCTTACCCGCATGTGCGGCGGATGCCGACGGCACAGAACCGACTATCTCGGAAGGATTTGCAGGATTTAGAGAGCTTATCTTCTTTTCAAGCGTTATTTTCTCTCCACCTATAACAAGCGGATATTCTTTACCCAGCTCACCCTTTACATATTCAAGGGCGTCCTTCATCTGCTCGACCGTTTCAGGCTTGCCAAAATCTGCCAGATGTTCATTTTTGAATTCAGAGACCATGCCGTTCCTCCTTGTCGTCCCCGCGAACGCGGGGAACCAGTTTATATAATTGGGATTCCCGCTTTCGCGGGAATGACGTTTTGCTTTTCTACACGCTTAAACTTTTATGTCAACCCCTCTGAAAAAAAGAAGGACTTAGTTTGGATTTGACATAAGCAAAGCTTTGGGACAGACCATCTGACTATATGAAGAACAAACCCGACGTCTATCTTCTTCCGCCGGATGGTTTCAGGGACCTGCCAGACATCATGGAAAAGGCGGGGATAAAGAACATCGTTAAAAAGGACGATTTTGCCGCGGTAAAGGTCCACTTCGGCGAAAAGGGGAACAAGGGCTATGTAAAACCTAGAGAGATAAAACCTGTCATTAAAAAGCTTAGAGAAATAACAAAGAACGTCTTCATTACCGATGCCAATACCATTTACAGAGGCGAGCGAACCGACGCCGTCAGCCATTTAATGGTGGCCGCTGTACATAATTTTCATCCCAAATACCTAGGCGTTCCGGTCATTATAGCCGACGGTTTGCGCGGAAATAGCTATTTTGAGGTAGAAATAGGCCAAAAACACTTCAAAAAGGTGAAAATCTCCGAATCTATCCACAATTCTGACGTAATAATCGCGATTTCACACTTTAAAGGGCACGAACTTTGCGGTGTTGGCGGAGCCATAAAGAACCTAGGGATGGGGTGCGCCTCGCGTGCCGGTAAATATGAGCAACATAATTCCGTGGTCCCGAAGGTGACCGTTGCGAACTGTACCGCATGCGGCGCATGCGTAAAATGGTGCGGCGGCGGCGCGCTGAAGCTTGTTCCAAGCAATGTCATTGCGAGGCCGAAGGCCGAAGCAATCCCTCTAAAACGGGTTGGTTCAGGAGATTGCCGCGCCC